>CACZNT010000224.1 GCA_902782635.1 uncultured Coriobacteriaceae bacterium | reverse complement strand
CGTTTCCTTGTTGGAATCTTTGAACCAGGGACCCTTCTCGTAGTACGCGGAATGGCCGGAGGTGGTGGGGAACGGATAGTTCAGCACGCCCACAGAGCCGCTGATCGGCTCGATGTAGAGCGTGTTCCCCTCGATCTTCCACTTGATCGAGGAGCCATTGGCCGTGTGCTCCGTCCAGCTTTCCGCCGCATAGGCAACCGTGGGAGTGAAGAGGCTCGCCACCTGGCCGCCGAGGAAGGAGAGGCCGTCGAGCAGCCCGCCGAAGAGGTCGCGCGGCGAGGCCATGACGCCTCCGCCGAGGCCAGAGGTCTCGGGCGTGATCTGCTCCTTGGTGAACTCGTAGGTGCCGTCCTCGGGGACATTGGGGCCGGTGAGCTTGACCTTGAACTTGAAATCGGCATCCGGCGAGTCGCTCTCGCGCACGACCTTCTCGACGGCGAGCTTGCCGTCCTCGAGGTCGTTCGTGAAGACCGGCGTGGCGTCGGCCCCCTCGGCATCGGTCACGGTCTGGTCGAAGGAGAGCGTGCCGTCGCCGTTGTCGGTCACCTTCACGTGCATGGAGAAGGTCTCGGTGGAGTAGATGACGGCCTCGTCGGAACCCGACTTCTCGCGGATGGTGTAGTCGAGCTCATCGCCGATGGACGTCTCGTCGAAGTGGATCTTGGGGAAGTTGACGACGCCAGCCGCGTCGTTCTTGGCCGTGGCGACCACCTTGTCCTGGCCGTCCACGAGCTCGAACTCGAACTCGTCGGCCTTGAGGTCGCGCTTCTCGAGGACCTTCCAGACCCTCACCTCGAGGTCGCCCTCGGCGTGGTACTCGTTCACGAAGTCGGGGGTCTTGCCGGCCGCGATCTTCGTCCACGAGCCGCCGGACTTCTCGTAGTACGTGGGCGTGCACGTCATGGTGCCGTCGCCGTTGTCGACCACCTTGACGGTCACCTTGTAGACGGCCTTGTCGTAGGTGTAGCCGGGCTTTCCGAAGTCGACCTCGGAGATGTAGTAGGTGAAGGTCTTGCCCGCGTCCTCGTTGCCGTACTCGATGGCGCCGAAGATCACGCTGCCGTCGATGCGGCTCGAGGTGGCGTCGATGACGTTCTTGCCCGCCTCGTCGGTGGAGAGGTTGAAGCGGAACTGGTAGTTCTTCATCTCGCGGTTCTCGAGCGTCTTGGTGGCGCGCAGGTTCACCAGGCCCTTGGTCTTGTAGACGTTCGTGACCTCGTCCGTCACCGTCTGGTTGGCCCTGACCACGAGCTCGCGGACTTCGCCGTCCTTGACGGTGTAGCCCTCCGGAACGACCTCGATGGCCGTCACGGTAGCGCCTTGCGGGACCTCGTGGATGCGGATGGTCTGCCCGTCCTTGAGCTCGACGGTGCCGCCGGTCGCGATGGTGCCCTCGGCAACCACGGACTCCTCGGCATCGAGGACCTCGTAGTCGAACTCGTCGAAGATGGGCGTGCCCTCGGCGTTGGCGATGGTGAGCTCGAAGGGGAAGGCGTCGTCGGCCGTCACGCTCGTGGCGCCCTGGACGCTCTTGGTGAGCTCGACCCATCCGAAGGGGTGGAAGGTGTTGATGATGTCGGTGCCCTCGACCTCGGTGACATAGGAGTCGAGCGGGCTGCCGGCGACGCGGCGCTCCTGCACCTCGTACTTGATCTCGATGCCATGGTGGCGGTACTTGGGCAGGCCGGCGAAGGAGTAGCTCCACCTGCCGTCGGCATCGGGCGTGACGCTCAGCCTGTCGGCGAACTCGCCATCGGCGTAGAGGTCGACCTGGATCATGGCCGGGCGCTCCTCATCGGTGTCGCCCACCCAGGTCTTGGTGCCGTTGATGTCCACGGTCTCGGGAATGTGCTTGTTGTAGACGACGACGTCGTGGCCATCGTTGGTGCGGACGACGCGCGGCTCGTAGCCCTCCATCGGGTCCTCGCGCACGCTGTAGACAAACACGCGGCCCTGGTCGTCGCAGTACGGGAGGTAGCGGAAGGTGTAGTCGGCGTTCCCCTCCTCGTCGAGCTTCACCGTGACCGGGTTCTCGAACTCGGGACGATGGGGATTGTCGGACTCGGGCTGCACGTACGGCACGCCGTCGCGCAGGAGCGTGAACGTCACGGCATCGGCGCGGATGCCGTCGCGGTTGTCGTCGTCCTGCCAGACCTTGGTGACGTTGACGTAGTTCTCGACGAGGCCCACCTTGACGTAGTCCTGGCGGATGAGGTGCTGGTCGCTCTGGCCGCCGGTGCGGATGTCGATGGACGTGCACTCGAGGAAGATGTTGTTGTAGGCGTGGTGGTCGTTCTCGATGAGGGCATCGGCCTCCTCGCCCTGCGGCGCCCACATGTGGATGAAGGCTGCCATGGTGGTCTCGGGCTGGAGGATGAAATCGCCGCCTCCGATGGCCTTGCGGCAGTCGATGGCGATGGCGTGCACGTCGGCGAGGTCGCCGGTGTACTCGCTCGCCTTCGTCCAGACGCTCTTGTCGGTGAGGTCGGTGGTCTCGGGGTTGATGTGGCCGCCCAGCGGGTCGTCGACCTCCTGGACCTTGAGCTTGTCCATCGTGGAGTAGTACACGACGGCATCGACGCCCTTGGCGCGCAGCTGGCTCACGTCCACGCTGCGCAGCGTGCCGCGCCAGGTCTTGCCGGCGGCGATGGCGTCGACGTCCTCCTGGTCGTTGCCGTCGATCGCGACGTAGTTCTCGAGGCTGTCGAACAGGATCATGTCCTTGGTCTGCGTGTGGGCATTCGACATCGCGAAGATGCGGTAGGAGTACATGCCGCCCTCGTAGACGTCGCGGGCGTTCTCCTCGCGGTTGCCGTAGTAGGTGCCCTGGCTCCACCAGCCGTCGTTGTTGACGGAGACCTCCTTGACGAGCGAGGTCGAGGCGGCGTTGAGGATCTCGATGTGGTTGTTCACGCCGGCGTAGAGGAAGCTCTGGGTGTCGCGGCCGTCATCGAGCCCGGCGAGGGCGCTCTTCTCCAGGGCGGCCTCTTCCACGGCAGACGACCAGGCCTCGGGCGTGCGCACGTTGTTGGTGCCCTCGGGATCGTTCTTCTCCGCGCGGTACCCCTCGATGGTGCCCACGACGTCGTTGGAGCTCTCGAAGGCGATCACGTTGTGGAGGTCGGCCGAGAAGAGGTCGTCCGGCTCGGTGATCTGGCCGTAGTCGATGATGTAGTCGGTGTTGCAGGTGGCGTTGAACGTGATGCGCGGCACGTCCTCGTAGAACTGGACCCCATCCTCGACGTAGGTCTCGGGAGTGGGCGTGAGCTCGCATTCCACCACCATGAGGGTTCGGCCGGAGCCCTTGTAGTCGGGGATGGTGTAGGCGTCCACGATGGTGTCGCCGGGACGGAGCTGGATGGAATCCATGTCGGGCGTGACGCCGAGCGGCAGGAGGTCGTACCACCAGCCGTGGGTCTCGGGCGCGATGATGCCCTCCTCGAGGGCGTCCATGTAGAGGTCGAGGTCGGCGATCACGGAGCGCTCCTCGATGCGCGCGGTGTAGCGCAGCGGGACCTGCTTGTTCTCGTAGTCCACCTCGCCCGCGACGCCCGTCTTGTGGGGAATGACGGCCACGTCTGCCGTGTAGCCCATGAGGCGGTCGAAGCCGTTCTTGGAGATGTCGACGATCTGGTTGCCCTCGGTGGTGTAGGCCTTGAGGTTCACGCCGTTCCAAACGTCCTCGCTCGGGGCGGAGTAGGTCTCGAAGAGCTCCTCGATGAGCTCGCGCCACTGCGCGGTGTTGTGGAGCAGCACGCTCGGGCGCACGCTGTAGACGATCGAGGCATTCTCCTTCTTGGAGGTCACCTTGGTGCGGAAGTTCTGGGTGCCTGCCGGGAAGTCGACCTTGTCGCCGGCGATGGTCCCGCCGCTCTTGAGCGTGATGACGCAGGAGCCGCTCGACCAATCCGCCGTGGCGTACTCCTCCCAGGCGCCGTTGCGCTGCACCTCGAGGACGACGGGCGGGATGTGCGCGTCGTTGAAGTCGCCCTTGTACTCGAAGGTGCCGTCCTCGGAGTACTTGGCGATGAAGGAGCCGTCGGGGTTGACGTTGATGGCCTTGATCTCGCCGATGATGGGCTTCTCGAAGGTGAGCGAGACGAAGTCCAAGTTCTTGCCGGGAACGAGGTCGAAGACGTGCGAGTCCTGCGAGCCCACCCACAGGCCCGTGTCCTCGGTCACCATCGTGACGGGACGCTTGCCATAGGACTCGCTCTTGCGGGTATCGCCCTTGTAGGTCCACGGGAGCAGGTAGCCATCGGTCTTGATGGTGTAGGCGATCTCGTAGTCCTCGCCGTCGCGCATCTCGTTCAGGGCCTTCTTGTAGAGGCCGTACAAGCCCTGAAGGTGCTGCGGGGACGTGTTCGTGGAGCCATAGTCTCCCGTGCCCCGGTTGGGGACGTCGTCGCGCTTGCCGACCTTGCTATGCGTGGTGGCATCGCCGTCCGGATAGGCGCCCTCGTCGTTGTCGTTGCCCCACTTGAACACGTTGAAGTGGCCCGTGGGGTCGTTCCACTTGGGATCGCGGTAGCTCCAGGTGGTCTTCCCGTCTGCCTCGGCGTGCGTGGGCTTGTCGATTCCGTCGATGGGGACGAGGTCGTACTCGACATGGTTCGTGAAGGTGTAGACCGTGTCCTTCTCGAACTGGCTCATGGGGTAGGCGACCTTGATGCTGTTGGAGGTCGACATGCCCGGCGAATACCAGCCCTCCTGGACCGTCCCCAAATCCTCGGTGGCGATGTCGCCCTCGATTATCCAGCCGTCGTGAAGGGTCTTGGTGGTGGCGCCTGTCGCCACGTCGGTGCGCGTGTCGAAGCCGGTGAGGGTATAGGGCTGGTTGCCCGTGTGATAGGCGTTCACATACCAGTTGACGACGAGGAACTCGGTGTCGTTGGGATACTTGGACTTGATCTTGGACGGGACAGCGCCCACCTCGTCGATGCCCTTGATGGACGTCTTCTCCGAGATGTCCTTGTTGGCGCGGACCACTTCCTGCGTGGTGTTCACCTGGGCGTCGATCTTGTTCGACTTGAGGCCGATGGTGTTGCCGAGGTGCGTGGTGACCTCGATGGTGGCCTGGAGCTCGTCGGTGATGGACATGTCGACGATCTCGTGCGGGACGAGGTCCTTGATCTCGAACTGCACGAAGCCCTTGGTGGCCGCGACGATGCTCTTGGTGTTGGTGAGGATGTACTCGCCGTCGACGAGCATCCAGTTGAAGTCGGTCTTGGTGGAGGGGCTCTGGGCGAGCGGGATCACCATCTCGCCGGTGAGCTTGTCGTTCTGGCTCGTCGTGTTGGAGTTGCGCTTGTGGAAGACCTGGGCCGGAATCTTGATCTGGATGTCGCCGGGGCCGTAGTGGTGCTCGCCGGAGAGGGCGTAGTCAACCTGGAAGCGCACGGAGAACTTGGCGTCGCCCTCGGGAACGAGGTAGAGGCGCGACTCCTTGCCGTCGTCCTCGGTGTCCTTCGAGATCCAGCGGATGGAGATGGCCTCGACGTCGGAGCCGTCGGCGCGACGCGGGTAGGGCCAGTCGGGATAGACGTCCTCGTCGGCGGGGGTGGCGCCGAACAGCGGGGCGGCCATGAGGAGGGCCTCCTGCGTGCCGATGCCCTCCTCCTCCATTGCCTCGGCGGCAGCCTTCTTGCTCTCGGCGGCAGGGCCGGCGAGGATGACCTCGTAGAGGTCGTCCTGCTTGTGGACGGATGCGCCCTCGGAGAGGTCGGGCTCGGGGTCGGTGGCCTCGTCCTTCTTCTCGGCGTCATCCTTCTTGGCAGCCTCGTCCTGCTTGGGCTCCTCCGCCTTCTTGGGCTCTTCCGCCTTCTTGGCGGAGTCGTCCTTCTTGGCGGAGTCGTCCGCCGCGGGCGCGGGGGCAGGCTCGGGTTCGGAGGCGGGCTCGGGCTCGCCCTCGGGCTCGGGAGCGACGGGCTCGCCTTGCTGGCCGTCCGTCTCCTCGCCCTCGTTGGGCTCGGCCAGGAGCACGGTTGGCTCCGCCTGGCCGCCCTGCAGGGTTTCCGCGAATGCGTAGGTGGGGATGGTGTTGAGCACCATCAGCGTTGCGAGGATGATCGAGAGGAAGTCCCTCAATCCCTCGGAGAACAGCGTCCTGCTACGTTTAACTTGCCTCATCATGACCCCTTCGACGAGCTCTTGGAACGGCTATGCAACTGGTTGGCGTGGCACAATCCACACCAATGTAAAAGTTTACTTGAAAAATGCTTTTCTCAGGGCGTAAATATGCCTTGCAACCTGCATTTTTCTCATCCCGATTCCCCTCGTTCGGACACGCCTGGCCCAGACCTGCCGATTAGGCGTCCCCCATGGCCGTCCACCGGCTATTTACACCAGCAAGAGTTTGCTTCCAATACACTTATTTATCCGCAAGGCCCGACTCGGACGGGAGGTCGCCAGCATGAGCTACGTCACCGCGAGCGAGATTGCCGAGAGGTGGGGCGTGACGCCCCGCGTCGTCCGCGGCTACTGCGAATCGGGCCGCGTTCCCGGCGCCTTCCAGGACGGCCGCGCCTGGAGCATCCCAGACGACGCCGAGAAGCCGGCGCGCAAGCGCAGGAGCGACCAGGCATCCGCCGCGTTGCTCGAGCGGCTTCGCGCCGAGAAGGAGGAGCGTGTCGAAGGCGGCATCTACCAGCAAATTCAGGTGGAGTTCACGTACAACTCCAACCGCATCGAGGGCAGCTCGCTAACGCTCGAGCAGACGCGCCACATCTTCGAGACCAACACCCTCGGCATCGCCGACCCGGACGCGAGCGTTGATGACATCGTCGAGACCGTCAACCACTTCAGCTGCATCGACCACATCATCGACAACGCAAACCGCACGCTCTCGGAGCGCATGATCAAGCAGCTGCACCTGCTCCTCAAGAGCGGCACCAGCGACTGCCGCAAATCGTGGTTCGCCGTCGGCGAGTACAAGCGGCTGTGGAACGAGGTGGGCGGGCGCAGCACCGCCTCGCCGGAGGAGGTGCCCGAGCGGATGGCGGAGCTGGTGGACACCTACAACGCGCTGCCCGCCAAGGGCCTGGGCGACCTCATCGCGTTCCACGCCGAGCTCGAGACCATCCACCCCTTCCAGGACGGCAACGGGCGCGTAGGCAGGCTCGTCCTGTTCAAGGAGTGCCTCAAGAACGGCATCGTGCCCTTCGTCATCGACGACGAGATGAGGAGCTTCTACTTCCGCGGGCTCGCGGAATGGAAGCGCGAGCCGGGCTACCTCACCGACACCTGCCTGGCCGCGCAGGATGCGTTCAAGGAGCGGCTCGACTCCCTCGGCATCCCCTACTGACCGATGTGACACGGTGACAGGTACCTGTCACATTTTGGCCTGCCGCGGAATGTGACAGGTACCTGTCACCGTGTCACACCCCCGCCGCGAATTAATGCACAAGTAAAGAACTTATGTTCGGTACTTTCAAATTGTCCCCCCGTTGCCAAAAGGCGCATAATCTAGCCAT
>CACZNT010000223.1 GCA_902782635.1 uncultured Coriobacteriaceae bacterium | reverse complement strand
CTGGGCGCGCAAGCTCTCTATGCACCTGGCGATGCCGGGGCCCGGGTTGTAGACGGGCAGGATGACGGAGACCTTGGGCGCGCTCATCTTCCGAGTAGTACTTCTCGCGCAGCCCTGAGCGGCCGTTTGACGCTCTCGGGCACCTTGCGCGCTAAGGAGCGGATAATCCCTGTGGTCTCAGATGGGGGCTCGTACAGCCTGATGGCTTCCTCGAATGCGTCACGGTATTCTGCGATGCGGTTCTCGTTCGGAACCCAGGCCGTCCGTCCGCCATATTCTTCGGAGAAGAGAGGCTGGCCGCCTCGGTGCTCATCGGCTATTCGCCTGTTGCCTTCCAGGAAGGGCTCCATGAAATTGCGGGTCGTTCTCTCGTCGAAAGGCACAATGCCTGGGGCATCGGGGTTTTGCAGGGAAAGGTTGAGGGCAAGTGGACGCAAAACCGCTCCCCTGAGGGGCGTGAATGGCGGTGCTGCTTCCTTGAATAGCCTGAGAGCTTCGGCTACGTCGTAGGAAATGGAGGGGTTGGCCTCGGTCTCTGGAATCTGATACCCATCATCCCAAGGGATGTTCGCTGCCGTGCAGAAATCACGAAAGATGCTGCCCCCTTTGAAGGTGTTCCTATCATAGCGTCTGACAACGAACTTCGCCCCGCTGCCAAAAGCGGCCTTTGCGTCTTCGATGATGCCAGCGTAGTCCATGGCATATCGGATGCTGTTCTGGTCACAGAAGGTGCTTAGCGATTCTTCGCGCCATCCGGACTTGACCCCCTCTCGCCATTGAGACGAAGCCCAGTCGTCCTGCCTCCGAAGGTAGGCGACCACCGTAATGTCTTTCGCGCTTGTATCGGAGAGCGCCTTGGCTAATGTCTTCCAGTAGAGCTCTGGGGAACAGCCTGCATTAAGAAGAAAACCTGCGTGATATGAGATGTCCTCATCGCTCAGCAGAACTCGATTGCTGGAAGAGAGGGCCTTGGCGAGCTTTTTAAGGTTATTGTCCAAATCATGCACTCTCTGATGAGGATCTGTTCCCCGTACGAGATCGTGACAGAGCCGGTCAACGAAAACCCCGTTTTTCCGCGTGCTCGACCCTGGCTGCTTCGAGAACTCTGGAAAGCATACACCGTGCTGTGCAAGCTTTTGGCGGTTGTGAAAGAAGAACTCTTGGAGCGCAGTTGTGCCCGTATTCGTCGTCCCTATGTGGAGGATCAGTTCTCCCACGATCGCAGTGCCCTTCTGCTTTCTGCCCTTCGTTCTAGCAGATCTTATTTGACGAATGCGCCCTGCGCTTTTACACGGGATTCTAGTGCTGCAACGGCGGTTTTGAGCGTACTCCCCGCACTATCGGGCGGGTTGAGCATGCGTCCGTACCTTTCTCTCGCACAGGCTTCGATGGCCCAAATGGTAACCAGGCGATTTGTTCGCGCTTCAATCTCGTGCACTTCGAGTGGCTTCTTTGCAAGAAGCTTCCTGAGCTCCCGGCACATTTTATCCGTATCATAGCGTTTCCAGTATGCGTTGTAGAAGGCCTGATCGTCCATGTCTTCGAAGAGGCCCTTGTCGCACAATGCTTCTGCGACTGCTTCGATGTATTGGGGGCGATATCCGAGCGATCCGTTGTATTGAATCGAGTGGACGAAGTAGCTTAGGAAGGATTCCTTGTGTTGGTCGTAGAGCTTGTGCTGCTGCAGCCAGTCGTGGAGGCTGAGTAGCACCTCTATTTCGTTTTCGGTGTGCTGGCTTTGGCTCGAGGTGAGCGACTGCTCGTCGAAGTGCCTCCGATATGTCAGGAGGTTCTTGTGGAGTCCGAGCATGGTTGTCGAGACCGATGCATAGGCGCGCATGAAGAACTCGTCGTTCGCAACCTGCGTGGTAGAGAAGCGAAAGTGGTAGTGGTCGATGGGCTCTTTTCGGAAGAGCGTATTTGGGCACCACCAGGAAGTATTGCGGTAGAGGTCTTTGATGTCTTGCGTGGGGACGGGTGTCTGGTCGGGGAAGAGTGCCGTGTTGAAGCCGAGGCCTTCGATGGTCGTTGCCCTTCTGTAGTTGTGCTCGCTGAATAGGCAGAACACTTCGTCGACCTGAAACTCTTCTGCCGCCGATACCAGTTCACTCAGGAGATCTTTGTCGTATTCGTCATCGGCATCAAAGAATACGAGATAGGTACCCTGCGCCAGTTCCAGTCCGGTATTCCGCGCCATGCCAGCGCCACCGTGCTTTTGAGTAACATAGGCGAATCGTTCGTCTGCCGAGCAGAAGGCCCGAACCCTCTCAAGCGTGTCGTCAGTCGATTCGTCGTCGACGCAAATAACCTCGAAAATCGGTCAGACTCTGCTTAGACAAAGAGCCGAGGAGCTCATCAACATACTTTGCGCAGTTGTACATGGGTATGACGACAGGCACGATTGGGTTCTTGTGCATGTCTGCGTGCTTGTGTCGAGTAGCGCGATTGTTCATGACAGTGCCCTTCGTGCCTTTTGGAGCAGCCGTCCGGCTAGCTTGCCGGGGTTCCGTCGGGGGAGCCGTCAATGACGCAGATAAGCTCAGTGCCACTGAACGGTTGCGTGAGCAGCTGACCGAGCAGGCCATCCACATAGTCCTCCGCAAAATACGGGGGAATGATTACGGAAATCTTAATGTCATCCATCTCATTCATCCGTATCTCTCTGGCGATCTGACGACGTGCAATTGAGCTGCTTTGCATCTTCGACCACAGTACCATCCTCAGGGAACCGCGCGATGGGGATGCGCTGCATCCGGCCTACCGGCAGGCCGTCGCTGCGCTCCTTGAGCATCGTGTCGAGCCCCGGGTCGAGCTTGCGGCCAAACTCGGCGGCACAAGCGATGCGAAGGGCCCTCCGTAGACGCTCGTCGCCTGGCTCTGGCTCGACGCCTGCAGCGCCGAGCGAGGCGCCCGCGCGAAACGTCCCGCTTGGGAGCATGTTGCCCTTCGGCACATGGGCGAACTGCCGGCGGGTGCGCGACTCGAGATCTCTAGCACTTTGCGGGAGATCTCTGCCGAAAGGAAGCCGCCCAACCCCAGTGCCCGCTCTTTTGAAAACCGCATCCTTGGCAGCGAAGCTGGCAGACGGTCGAGACGTCAATGCGGAGTCTCGTCGGTGGCTGTGTTGGATGGAGGAGTTTGCGATACTTTGCCTGAATTGAATGGCGCTCGATTTAACGACGGATTTCGGGGGACTGCGCTTTGTGGGTGAACGGGGCTCGCGAAGGCCCCGATGTCCTTGCTGGCTTTCCTGCTGAGTCTCACATCCTCGAAGATCGGATCTCGAGGATGGGCGCCTCGTCCCTAGTCAAATCACCTGTTGCGCCGCATGCGCTCTACGATTTTGCCCATGCCGTTTCGCAGGCCGATTCGTCTCAAAAGGACGATGGCTCCAATCAGCACGTTTGCGTGTTCGGGGAGGGACCTCCCATGCTCGGCGTTGAGGAGACGGACGATCTCTCGGACCGCCTCCTCCTCGTTGCGAAGACCCCAAACCTCGATATCGCGCGCTTGCCCGGCGGGCTGGCGAGAGCAGACGAGCCGCTTGGCGGCAATCGGGGAGGGGTCGAGGCGGGCGGCGTCCCGTAGCTCCCGGTTGCTCATGCTGCGCCAGGGCTCCTCATGGGCGAGCTCTCGCACCGCACTCTCGATGAAAGGTTCGCTTCGCTCGTAGGTCGCGTTGTAGTGCACCGCATCGGCCCAGGCGGTGGCAAAGGTGTCCCCATGGCGGTCAAAGAGGCCGTGTTCCAAGAGCCATGCGCGCAGCTCGCCGAAGCTCGCGAAGACGTCTTCGGCATGGGCCGCCCGGCGCGAGGAGATGGAGTGCTCGTTGATGAACTTGCGCTGCGTGGCGAGGCTGTCCGGTATCGCCACAATGCGCTCGGATGAGGCGATCATCGCGAGGGAGAAGAAGATGTCGTTGGCGACGCGCGTGGTGGAGAAGCGCAGGGACTCCCTGTCGACGATCGCCTTCCGGAAGAGCTTGTTGTTGGGGACGACGCTGAAGGCTGTGAAGGGATCCCCGAGGTCGAGGGGGGAGATCGCGGAGTTAGCGGGCACCTTGTCGCTGCGATAGCCCTCGCCTGGCCACTCTCTGCCGGCCTTGAAGTCCACTCGCTTGAACTGGCAGACGACGAGATCCGCATCGTGCTCCTCCGCTGCCTCGAGCATCTTGGTGAGGAACAGGGGGTCGTAGGTGTCGTCCGCATCAAGGAATGCCAGGTATTCGCCCTTCGCCAGCTCGAGTCCAGCATTGCGGGCTGCGCCTGCGCCGGCGTTCTCCTGATAGATCCAGCTGATGCGCAAGTCTTTCTCTGCATGGCGCTTTGCTATGTCCAGCGTGCCGTCGGGAGAGCCGTCGACGACGCAGATGATCTCGATCTCCTGGAGCGGCTGCTCTCGCAACTGCGTCAGCAAGCCGTCGAGGTAGTCCTCCGCACGGTAGAGGGGGATGATGACTGAAATGCTGGGCGTGCTCATCGGTTAAGCAGCCTTTCCCGCACTGCCCGCAGGGGCTGCTTGACGCCTTCGGGCAGCTTGCGCGCGAGGGCGAGGAGCACTCCCTCGCCATTCGAAGGGGGCTCGTACTGGCTGATGGCCTCCTCGAAAGCGGCCCGGCATTCGGCGATGCGCCCCTCGTTGGGGGTCCATACTGGCCTCCCGCCGTACTCCTCGGAGAAAAGGGGCGCGCCGTCCAGGTACCTCTCTGAGATTCGCCTGTTGCCCTCAAGGTGGGGTTCCATGAGTGAGCGGGTCGCCTCCTCGTCGAAGGGCGTGGTACCGGGTGCATCGGGGTATTTCTTGGAGAGTTCCCGAGCGAGGGGGATGAGGACGTCTGTCCTTAGTGGAGTCTTTGGCGGCGCGGCGTCTTGGAACGTTCTGAGTGCCTCCGCAACGTCAAGGGACAGGGAGGTGTTAGCGGCGGCATCGGGAAGCCTGTACCCATCGTCCCACGGGATGCCGGCTGCCAAGCAGAAGTCGTGGTAGATGTCCCCGCCCTCGAACATTTTCCTGTCATAGCGCCTTACGACAATGTGCACCGCGTTGCCAAAAGCTCTCTCGATGGCTTCGATTGTGCCAGCGTAGTTCATGCGGTGGCCTGTTTGAGGGTCGTTGAGGTGGGCAGCGAAACTGTCAGCACCGTATCCTGACTTCGCGCGCTGGCGCCAGTGCGAGGACGCCCAGTCGTCCTGCCGGCGGAGGTAGACGACCACGGTGACGTCGTCCGCCCCTGCCTCATCGAGTATGCGGGCCATGGTGGGCCAATAAGGGCTGGTGGTCTCATGGGATTTGTTGGAGTTGTTATAAATTGTTTCGTCACTCAACAGGACGCGTTCATTGGAGGCGAGGAGTTTTGAAAGCTTCCTCAGGTTAGCCTCCAGATTCGCGATTCCCACACTCGGATTCCTCCCTTCCGAGAGGCGCTGGCAGTACCTGTTGAGGACGATTCCGTTCATGGCAAGGGGTGTCTTCGGCTGCTTTGTGAAGGACGGGAAGATGACGCTGTGGCTTGCGAGCCTCTTGCGGTTCTTGAAGAAGAACTGCTGCAGCGCGGTAGTGCCCGTCTTCGGCGTCCCTATGTGCAGGATCAGCTCGCCCATCACATCCCCCTCCATCGCATTCAAAGCGCAATTCCACGCCATTCTAGTCAACGTGGCGCGGCACGAGGCAGAAACGATCAGTTGCCCAGAAGGCTCTCGCTGGCGGCCCTCAGGGGCTCGCGGATGCCTGCGGGCAGGCCGCGCGCAAGGGCGCGGATGCGCGCGAGGCCGCCGGGACGTGATCCGTGATGCTTGATGGCCACCTCGAATGCCGCCCGGCATTCGGCGATGCGCCCCTCGTTGGGAACCCAGACAGGCCTTCCGCCGTACTCCCCGGAGAAGAGGGGTTCGCCGTCCAGGTACCTCTCGGAGATCTGTCTGTTGCCCTCAAGGTAGGGCTCCATGAGCGCGCAGGTTGCCTCCTCGTCGAAGGGGGTAGTGCCGCGCGAGTCGGGAGCTTCTCGAGACAATTTCAGGGCGAGGGGCCTGAGGACGTCCATCCTGAGAGAGGATTTTGGAGGAGCCGCGTCGGCAAACGCTCGCATGGCCTCCGCGACATCGAAGGTGAGGGAGGCGTTCTCTTCGAGTGGGGGAATCCGGTACCCGTCGTCCCAGGGAATGCCGGCCGCTGTGCAGAAGTCACGGTAGATGTCCCCGCCCCTGAAGGAGCTCCTGTCATAGCGCCTGACCACAATGCGGCCTTTCTGGCCGAACGCCTCTTCTGTCGCCGCGAGCAGGCCCGCGTAATTCATGGAGCGCTGTGCTATGCGACTGGCGCAAAAGTCGGCAAGGGCCATGGACCGGTGTCCCGTCTTCACGCCCTGGCGCCAATGAGAGGACACCCAGTCATCCTGTCGGCGGAGATACACCACCACGGTGACTTTATCCGCACCGGCCTCATCGAGAAGGCGGATCATGTTGGGCCAGTATGGCGTATGCGTTTGGGTGGCGCTGGGAAGGCGACTCGAGAAGAGGGAGATGAGCTCGTCGCTCAGCAGGACGCGATTGCCGCTGCCCAGGCACTCGGAGAGCCTCTTGAGGTTGGCCTCCAGGTCCGCAACCTCCGAATTCGGGTCCTTTCCCTTCGAGAGGTTCTGGCAATACCGATTGAGGAAGCTGCCGTTTTGAACCTGAGGCGCCTCAGCCTGCCTCGTGAATATGGGGAAGTCGACGCCGTGTGCCTTGAGCCTTCTGCGGTTCCTGAAGAAGAACTGCTGCAGCGCGGTGGTCCCCGTCTTCGGCATCCCAATGTGAAGGATCAGCTCGCCCATCATGCCCCCACATCGCGGGTGTAGACCTTGTCCCGCACGTCGTCGAGGGCGCTCTCGTAGCGGTTGCAGACGATGAGGTCGCAGCTCGCCTTGAGCTCGTCGAGGTCGCTCGTCACGCGCGCGCCCACGACCTCCGCCTCGGGGCAGGCAGGGTCGTACACGAGCATCGCCACGCCGCGATCGGCCAGCCGCTCCATGATCCCCAAGATCGAGCTGTGCCGGTAGTTGTCGGAGCCCTCCTTCATGGCGAGGCGGTAGATGCCCACGCGCTCGGGCCCCATGGCCGCGATCTGCTCGGCGACGAAGTCCTTGCGCGTGGCGTTTGACGAGACGATCGCCTGCATGAGGTTCTGGGGAATGTCCTCGTAGTTGGCCAGCAGCTGCTTGGAATCCTTGGGCAGGCAGTAGCCGCCGTAGCCAAACGAGGGCGCGTTGTAGTGGCTGCCGATGCGCGGGTCGAGGCCCACGCCGTCGATGATCTCGGCCGTGTCCAGCCCGCGCGAGAGGGCATAGGTGTCGAGCTCGTTGAAGAACGCCACGCGCAGGGCGAGGTAGGTGTTGGAGAAGAG
>CACZNT010000222.1 GCA_902782635.1 uncultured Coriobacteriaceae bacterium | reverse complement strand
GTCGCCGACGCCGGTGGAGAGGCCGGCCTCCTTGAGGACGCCCTTGAGGGTGTGGTAGACCTCGGCGCACCAGCGCAGGGCGGTGGCGAAGTCGGGGGCGCCGACCGGCATGATCATGAACTCCTGGAAGTCGACGTTGTTGTCGGCGTGCACGCCGCCGTTCAGGATGTTCATCATCGGGGTGGGCAGGGTGTGGCCGTTGGGGCCGCCCAGGTAGGCGTAGAGGGGCTGGCCGGCGGACATGGCCGCGGCGCGGGCGACGGCGAGGCTGCAGCCGAGGATGGCGTTGGCGCCGAGCTTGGCCTTGTTGGGCGTGCCGTCGGCGGCGATGAGGGCCGCGTCGATGGCGCGCTGGTCGGCGGCATCCATGCCCACGATGGCCTCGTAGCACTCGTCATTCACGTGGTTGACGGCCTGCGTGACGCCCTTGCCCACATAGCGGCTCTTGTCGTCATCGCGCAGCTCGCAGGCCTCGAACTCGCCGGTGGAGGCACCGGACGGAACGATGGCGCGGCCGACGGCGCCGTCTGCCAGGGTGATCTCGACCTCGACCGTCGGGTTGCCACGGGAATCGAGGACCTCGCGGCCATAGACATCGATGATTTCTGCCATGTGCTCCACCTTTCCAATCAGATTCTGCTGCGTACGCCTCCCCCTTGGAGGCGTGGCATACCTAGACTATCTTGCCACTTATTGGCCGTCGATGCTGCGGGGTTTGCCAAGTTCCGCGCACTCTGCATCAGGACGCCCGCCAGACGGTGCCCTCACCTGGCCATTTCAAAACAGCGACATATTTGGGCAATGTGGAATCCATCTCGTCTCGCTGGGATTATCATGTCACAGGCGCGAAAGTGCCCAGCAAGCACTCACACCAGGTACGTAGGTCTAAATAGAAAGGTTGCATCGAAATGAAGCGCACGGAACTCACCCACCACAGCCAGCGTCTCGACAAGGACATGCGCATGCTCGTGTTCGGCGAGGGCGGCTATCCCATCATCGTCTTCCCCACCCAGGACGCTATGTGCGACAACTTCGAGAACTTCGGCATGGTCGACACCCTCTCCGACTACATCGACTCCAAGCAGATCCAGCTGTTCTGCGTCGATTCGGTCGATGCGGAGAGCTGGTCCAATGTCTACGGCGACCGCGATTGGCGCGCCGAGCGCCAGGAGCAGTACTACGAGTACATCACCGAGGAGGTCGTGCCGCTGGTGGCGAAGACCTCCAAGCGCAACGTCCGCCCGCTGGCGATGGGCGCGTCGATGGGCGCCACGCAGGCGGCCATCATGTTCCTGCGCAGGCCCGACCTGTTCCAGGGCATCATCTCGCTCTCCGGCGTCTACGACGCGCAGGACTTCTTCGGCGACTGGATGAACCCCACGCTCTACGAGAACTCGCCCGTCCACTTCCTGCCCAACATGCCCGCCGACCACCCCTACATCGACGTGTACAACAAGCGCCAGATCGTGCTGTGCGTCGGCCAGGGTGCCTGGGAGGAGGCCGGCATCAGGACGCAGCGCGTGCTCGCCGACGCTTTCGAGCGCCTGGGCGTGGACGCCTGGTGCGACTTCTGGGGCTTTGACGTGAACCACGACTGGCCGTGGTGGAAGCGCCAGGTGCGCTACTTCCTCCCCTATGTCCTCGAGGAGGCCGAGGAGGTCATCGCTGAGGAGGAGGCGTCCAGCAAGGCCAAGCCGGCCGCAAAGAAGGCTGCTGCCAAGAAGCCGGCCGCCGAGAAGGCCACCGCTGCCAAGCCCGCCGACAAGAAGGCGACCGCGACCAAGGCTGCCGCCCCGAAGGCCGAGGCCAAGAAGGCTGAGGCCAAGCCCGCCGCGACC
The DNA here is from genome assembly GCA_902782635.1 of uncultured Coriobacteriaceae bacterium. Taxonomy (GTDB): domain Bacteria; phylum Actinomycetota; class Coriobacteriia; order Coriobacteriales; family Atopobiaceae; genus CACZNT01. The sequence goes on along the minus strand of CACZNT010000222.1, from coordinate 14,852 downwards.
GCGACCAAGGCTGCTGCCACGAAGGCTGAGGCCAAGCCTGTCGCCAAGAAGGCTGAGGCCAAGGCCGCGGCCGCAACCAAGGCTGCCGCTGCGAAGCCGGCCGCCGAGAAGGCCGAGGCCAAGCCTGCTACCAAGGCTGCCGCGAACAAGGACACAACCGCGAAGCCCGCTGCCAAGAAGACGCCCGCCAAGTAAGCCGGGCTCACCACGTGACTGCCAAACGTGCGGCGTGGCGCATTGCGCTGCGCCGCACGTCTCCAAAGAGGAGGCAAAGCGCATGAACTTCGTCTTCATCTCACCCCAGTTCCCCACCTCCTACTGGCATTTCTGCGATAGCCTTCGCCAGCTCGGCGTCAACGTCCTCGGCATCGGCGACGCGCCCTACGACGACATCCCCGGCGAGCTCAAGGGCGCGCTCACCGAGTACTACTGGGTGGCCAGCCTCGAAGACTACGACCAGGTCTACCGCGCATTCGCCTATCTCGCGTTCAAGCACGGGCGCATCGACTGGGTCGAGTCGAACAACGAGCACTGGCTCACCCTGGACGCGCGGCTGCGCGACGATTTCAACATCTCGACGGGGCCGTCGCTCGACCAGGTGCTCTCCTGGCAGTCGAAGGCCGAGATGAAGCCGCTCTACGCCGCCGCAGGCGTCCCCTCCGCCCGCAGCGCGCGCGTCACCGACCTCGACGGGGCGCTGGAGTTTGCCGGCAATACCGGCTATCCCCTCTTCGTCAAGCCCGAGCGCGGCGTCGGGTCGGGCGGCACCGCCAAACTCGAGGACGAGGCGCAGCTTCGCGCCTTCTTCGCCGACAAGGCGGGCGAGTCCCACGTCATCGAGGAGTACGTCGTGGGCGATATCTGCTCCTACGACGCCATTCTCGACAGCCGGGGCGAGCCGCTCTTCGAAAACCAGGAGGAGTTCCCGCCCTCTATGGCAGACGTCGTCGAGCAGAGGCTCGACATGAGCTACCTCTCGCGACCCAAGGTGGACCCGAAGCTCGCAAAGCTCGGGCGTGCTGCGGCCAAGTCGTTCGGACTTGCGAGCCGCTTCGTCCACATGGAGTTCTTCCGCCTGAGCGAGGCCAAGGAGGGCCTCGGCAAGAAGGGCGACTACGTGGGCCTCGAGGTGAACGTCCGCCCGCCCGGCGGCCTCACGCCCGACATGATGAACTACGCCCACTCGACTGACGTCTACCGAATCTGGGCCGAGATGGTCGTGTTCGACCGCAGGGAACTTCCCGAGGGCGACTCGGACGCCTACTGCGTCTACGTGGGCCGGCGCGATGGCGTCGAGTACGTGCACGACCACGGCGAGATCGTCGGGCGCTACCTGGACAAGCTGGTGGCCTGCGAGCGCGTCGCCGACGCCCTCTCCGACGACCTCGGCAACCAGTGCTACGTCGTGCGGCTGGGCTCCCCCTCTGCCGTACGCGCCTTCAAGCGCTTCGCGATGATGCGGAAATGAGTCAATGGGCAACTGTCCCTATTGGCTCCACATTGGCTCGCGCAGGTGCGCGTTAGCGACGCAGTACTAATGCGCACCTGAGAGCATTATTCAGTGAAAACAGGGCCCTGACCGGGGACGTGGATGCGCGGGTGCGCATTAGCAGCTGGGCGTGAATGCGCAGGTGCGCGTTAGCAGCTGGGCGTGGATGCGCACCTGAGTGTAATGCGCGAAGCTAGTTGCCCAGGTCGGCTCCCTGATCGATCGTCGCATCGTGATAGTCGAGCTGGCCGTCGGCGCCGCCCGTCACCGCCTCCGCAGAGTCGCGCAAAAGCGACGCGTCCCCGATGCCGATCTTCTCGACGATGTCAGCCACCACCTCGCGGATCTGCAGCGCATCGTCGAGCTTCATGGCGTTGCCGCCGTTGTCCACGTACTCGTACGCAACCGACTGGCAGATGAGCTCCAGGTAGCCGTTCGCCCCATCGGGCTCGCGCAGGTGCTCGCCGTCCTCGTAGAGCCAGTCGGAGGTGTGGCCGGCTGCCAACGAGTGCCAATCCACGAGATGGACGTTGTCATGGCGCTCGGCGCAGCGCGCGAGCGAGTCGTTGATTTGCTCCTGCTCCACCTCGGGGATGAAGACGTTCATGAGGTAGATCTCGCGCTCCGGCCCGCAGACCTCCACCAGATCGTCAAGCTGCTCGTCGGTTGCGGGCACGTTGGAGAACACCGCATACACCACGATGTGGCCCACGATGCCGCGGTCGATGTAGTCGGCGATGACCCCCTGCGCCTGGTCGACCCTGCGTGAGACATAGGCGTCGAGCAGGCCGTTGGGGCAGGCCTGGGGAAACATCGTGCGCAGCGCCGTCGGCACGGAGTCGCCGATCACCACCGGGTCGTACTGGCCGGCCGCCACCTCGGAGAGCGGGGCGCGCAGCTGGATCTGCCCCTCGGGGATGTCGTTGGGATCCTGCTCGTAGGTCGCCGCCGCAGATTGCGCAGGCTCCGTCGCCGCAGGCAGCTCCATACCCTGGTCGACCGCGGCGCCGACGTTCTCGATGGCATCCTCGGGAAGGAGGTCCGTATCGGGTACGAAGACGCCGCCTATGAGCGCGACAACGCAGGCGACGGGCACGATGACGGCGGCGATGCGGGTGAGCAGCGGCGACTCGGAGAGCGAGCCCGGAAAGCCGGCAATGAGGGCACGCAGGCTGCCGTCGGTCATGGGGCGCTCGACGAGCTCGTAGGAGATGATGGCCGCGAGCAGGCTCAGCCCTATGGCGAGGAGCTTGAGCCAGGCGGGCGCCGTGTTCACCTGCGCACCCAGGAGCAAGATGATGGGATAGTGCCAGAGGTAGAGCGAGTAGCTCCTCTCGCCCAGCCAGGTGAGCGGCGGGAGCGAGAACACCACGGCAAGGATGCCGTCGTTGCCGGCGAGCGCCGAGACGAGCATCGTCGCGCAGAGTGCGACGACGAGCATGAGGCCGTAGTAGAAGAGGCCGGATTTGCCTGGCACGAGCAGCATCACAGCGATGATGACAACGAGGCCGGCGGCGCCTGCGAGGTCGAAGCTGGTCGGCGAAACGAGCTCCTGGACCCGTCCCCTGCGATCGACTCGCTCGTAGATGCTGAAATCGGAGCCGAGGGGTCGCGCCATGCCCAGCCATGCGCCCAGGAGCAGCGCGAAGGCGCGCGTGTCCGGGCCGTAGTAGACGCGGCTCGGGTCGGCCGTGGGGTCGAAGAGCACCCCCATGAGGATCGCCGAGACGAGCGCGAGGACGAGCGCGAGGTAGCGACCCCACGGATGCGACCTCCCCCGCTCGTCGAACATGAAGTAGGCAAGCGGCGCCCACACCAGGCAGAACTGGGCGTCCAGACCCAGGTACCAGAGGTGCGTGAGCGGCGAGGGCGCGCCCAGGGCCTCGAAGTACGACTGGTTGGAGAGGATGTAATGGATGTTCTCGAAGAGCCCCAGCGCAGGCAGGACGTCGGGGCGCATCTTGGTGAGCAGCACGTGGTTGAAGGCGACGCACAGGGCGGCCACCACCACGATCATCAGGGCCATGGGCGGCCAGAGGCGCGACAGGCGCCTCCCCCAGGTCCTCGGGACGGTCGCGAACCCGCGCTCGTCCTTCCCGCGCCCGATGGACGAGGTCACCAGGTACCCCGTGAGCACGAGGAAGATGACAACGCCCATGTGGCCGCTCGGCAGCCAGGGAATTCCCAGGTGGTAGAGGAGCACCGAGAACACGGCCAGCGCACGCAGGCCGTCAAGTCCCCCGATGCGGGCGGCAGCCTGGGGCTGCGCCACATGGCGGGGCGTGCTGTGCCTTCTCGAAGACTTCCTGTCCAACGAAACCCTCATCTGCCGACGTCAATTCAAGGCCGGCGCTTGCGCGCACGGTACGTGCCAGTATATCGTTTCGCCTTAAGCAGGGGCGCTGCCAGCGCAATCACCCGGCAATCACCATTCCAGTGCTTGGAGGACCAATGCACAAGCTGGAGCTGGTCGGATTCGACCTCGACGGCACCGTCATCCATCCCCTGACGCGCCGCATCTCGCCGCGCGTGCATGCGGCGCTGCAGGCGGCCCACGACGCGGGCGCCGCATGCTGCATCGTGAGCGGGCGGCCGCTCACGATGATCGAGCCCGAGGTTGCCCACGCCCCCTGGAGCGACTGGATCATCTCATCGAGCGGGTCGCTCGTGAGGAGCGAGGATGGCTCGACGGTGCTCCAGAGGCTCAGCATGTCCTACGAGCTGGCGTGCTCCGTCATCCGCGAGCTCGCTGACCTCGATCCCGTCTACTACATCACCTTCGAGGACGCCGCCTACAAGGAGGCGGGCGTCATCGGCCGCCTGCGCCAGCGCGACGACCTCGCCCGCGATTGGGACAAGGACGCCCTCGAGACGAGCCTCGTCGCCTTCCAGACCATTGAGAGCGTGCCCGCGGAGCTCGAGCGCAGGCACGAGAACCCGCTCAAGTTCAACATCATCTTCCCCGAGCCGGGCATCGTGGAGGAGGCCATCCGCCGCCTGGAGCAGCTGGGAGGGCTCGACATCGCCCGCATGATCGACAATTCCGAGCTCGAGCTCGTGGCCCAGGGCGTGGACAAGGGCGATGCCTTCGACCTGGTGCGCGAGCACTTGGGGATAGACCCTGCCGCCTGCGTGGCCTTTGGAGACGGGGGCAACGACCTGCCGCTAGCGGGCCATGGGTTCACCTTCGTCGCCATGGGCAATGCCGTCGACTACGTGAAGGAAGCAGCCGACGAGGTGTGCGGCCACGTGGATGACGACGGCGTCGCCACCTGGCTCGAGGCGCACCTGGGGCAGTAAGGGTCTGCTGGCCCGGCTCGGGCGCCTGCGCTAGGCGCGCGCCATCCAGCTCTCGTCGGACGGGTTGTCGCGGAAGGCGAGCAGGCGGGCCCTGTCGTCCGGCGCGATGTAGCCCTCGGCTGCGGCCACCTCGACGAGCGTGTCGAGGTCGCAGAGGCTCGTGTTCTCGACATCGGCTGCCGCCAGGCGCTCCACGCCCTTTGACATCCCGTAGGTGAAGATGTTCACGATGCCGAGCACCTCGGCGCCCGCCGCACGCAGGGGCTCCACGCAATCGAGGACCGAGCCGCCCGTGGAGATGAGGTCCTCAATGACGACGACCTTGTCTCCCGCCTCGACGCGCCCCTCGATCTGGTTCTGGCGGCCGTGGTCCTTGGCGCTCCCGCGCACGTATCCCATGGGAAGGCCGAGCCTATCGGCCGCGATGGCGGCGTGGGCGATGCCGGCGGTCGACGTGCCGAAGAGGCGCTGTGCCTGCGGGTAGAGCTCGGAGACCTTGGCCGCGAGCGCCTCGTCCACCAGCGTGCGCACCTCGGGGCTGGAGAGCGTGAGGCGATTGTCGCAGTAGATGGGGCTCTTGATGCCGCTCGCCCAGGTGAAGGGCTCGTCGGGGCGCAGGAACACCGCCTCGATCGACAGGAGCGCGCGTGCGATGTCCTCTCTGCTTGCCATGTCTTCCTCCCTGGTGACCGACGTTCGGGAAACGCATTTGCCTCGGGCTCATTCTAGCGTGACAGATGGGGACTGTCCCCAACTGTCACATTCGCCCGTGGCCACATTGCTATGATGTGTAGACCAACATGCGAGGAGACCATCATGGAAAAGCAGTTGATGAGCGGCAACGAGGCCCTGGCCCAAGGGGCATGGGAGGCGGGCGTCGCCGTGGGCGCGGGCTACCCCGGCACTCCCTCCACCGAGGTCCTCGAGTCGCTGGTAACCTACGACGGCACCATATGCGAGTGGTCGCCCAACGAGAAGGTCGCCTTCGAGGTGGCGCACGGCGCGTCCATCGGCGGCGTCCGCTCGATTGTCACGATGAAGCACGTGGGCGTCAACGTCGCGGCCGACCCCCTGATGAGCGCCGCGAACACGGGCGTGAACGGCGGCTTCGTCCTGGTCGCCGCCGACGACCCGTCCTGCTACTCGTCGCAAAACGAGCAGGACAGCCGCTACTACGCCGCTTTCGCGCGCATCCCCTGCCTTACGCCCTCCGATTCCCAGGAGGCCTACGAGATGGCACAGGAGGCCTTCGAGCTCTCCGAGCGCTTCGACGCCCCCGTCATGTTCCACGAGACCATGCGCGTGGCGCACACCCGCACCCTGGTCGAGTTCGCAGGCAGCCGCAGCGAGGTCGAGCCCCGTCGCTTCGAGGACGACATCCCCAAGTACGTGATGATCCCGGCAAACGCCGTCAAGGCCCGCGTGCGCACCGACGAGCGCGAGCGCAAGCTGCGGGAGTTCGCCGAGAATACCGCCCTCAACCGCATCGAGCTGCGCGACCGCTCGATGGGCGTCATCTGCGCAGGCGCCGTCTACCAGCACGTTCGCGAGGCGCTGCCCGAGGCCTCCACGCTCAAGCTCGGGCTCACCTGGCCGCTTCCCGCCGCGAAGATCGCGGAGTTCGCCGAGTCGGTGGACGCCTGCTACGTGGTCGAGGAGGCCTCCCCCTACCTGCGCGACATCGTGCTCGCAGGCGGCGTCGAGCTGGCCGATCCCCCCGCGGGGCCGCTCCCGATTGCAGGCGAGCTCACCCCCGCGAAGATCGCGGCCGCCTTCGGGGTGGGACTCCCCGGGCATGCCGAGCTCGCCGAGGGCCTTCCGCCCCGCCCGCCCGCGCTCTGCCCGGGATGCCCGCACCGGCCGGTGTTCTGCGAGCTCAGGCGCGCCCACGCCATCGTGATGGGCGACATCGGCTGCTATGCGCTGGGAGCCGTTCCCCCTTACAACGCGCTCCACAGCTGCATCGACATGGGATCTTCCATCTCGCTCGCCCACGGCATGGAACTCGCGGGCGCACCGTCGCGCGAGGGACGGCCCGTGGTGGGCGTCATCGGCGACTCCACCTTCGCCCACTCCGGCATCACCTCGCTGCTCGACACCGTCTACAACGGCGGCGCCGGCACCATCCTCATCCTCGACAACCGCACCACCGCCATGACCGGCACGCAGGGCAATCCCGTCAACGGCCTCACCCTCGCCGAACAGGCGGCCCGCGTGAGCCCGCTGCTCGACGCGAGCGCCAAGCCCTCGCTCGACGTGCCGGCGGGCGTGCCCCTCGACCTCGAGACGCTCTGCCGCGCGATGGGGATCGAGGACGTAGTCACCGTGGATCCCCAGAGCTTCAAGGAGGTGCGCTCCGCCCTGCGCGAGGCGACCTCGAAGGCAGATGAGCTCTCCGTGATCATCTGCAAGTCGCCCTGCCAGCTGGCGCTTCGCAGGCGCGGCCCCATCCCGCAGATCGAGGGCTGCCGCCGATGCGGCGCCTGCCTGCAGATAGGATGCCCCGCCCTCCACAAGGCCGAGGATGGCCGCGCGGAGATAGACGAGGAGCTCTGCGTGGGCTGCGGGCAATGCGCGCAGTCTTGCCCCTACGGCTGCATTCAGGAGGTTGAGGATGAGTAGCGCACGCGATGTGACGACGGTGCTCTTGGTGGGCGTGGGCGGCCAGGGGACGATCCTCGCCGGCCATCTGCTCGCCGCCGTCGCAGCCTCCCAGGGGCTCGACGTCAAGGTGTCCGAGATCCACGGCATGAGCCAGCGCGGCGGGTCCGTGTCGACGGTGGTGCGCATGGGCACCGAGGTCTCCACGATGGTGTGCGACGCGGGCAGCGCCGACATCGCCGTCGCGTTCGAGGAGATCGAGGCCCTGCGCTACCAGCACCTGCTCAAGGAGGGCGGCACGCTGCTCGTCAACGACGAGGTGTCGGTGCCGGTCTCGGTGTCGCTGGGAATCGCGCAGATGCCGGACGACCTCGATGCGCGCCTCGACGCGCTCGACGCCCGCCGCATCGACGCGAGCGGCATCGCAAACGGCCTGGGCTCGCCCCGCTCGACCAACGTCGCGCTCATGGGAGCCCTCTCGGCGTTTTTGCCCTTCTCCGTGGAGGCATGGCACGAGGCCGTGGCCGCGCAGGTGCCCCCGAAGACAATCGAGGCAAACCTGGCCGCATTCGACGCAGGCCGCGACGCCGTCTCCTGAGAAACGCGGAATCTAGCACCTCATCCGCTCACATGAGCTTCGCCTCAGGCGAGCTCTAGCCTGCCCGTCCTCCGCATTGGGGACGGGAGGCAACCCAGCGCATGGCCGGCTCGAGGGCGCTCGCCCAGAAGTCCCAGTGATGGCCGCCGGGCGCATCCCACCAGGTGGAGTCGTAGCCCAGCGAGAGCAGGAGCTCGTGATAGGCGAGCCCCTTGGGATGGGCCTCGTCATCGGTGCCGCAGCACAGGAAGAACGCCGGGCGCTCGCCTGCGCCCTCCTGGGCGCGCTCGGCCACCTGATAGGCCAGGTGATCGGTGTCGAAGCGCGACCCCTCGAACTCGCGCAGGTCATCCATGTCGAACGCCGTCTCGAAGTACTCCTTCGAGTAGAAGCTCGGGAGCGGATGGTCGCCGGCGTTGGAGATGATGATGTCGCGCTTGAAGCCGCTCGAGAGCACCGCGGCGCCGCCGAAGACCTCGGGGTGCTGGAGCACGTTGATCACCGTGCCCTCCCCTCCCATCGAGATCCCGCCCAGGAAGGTCTCCTCCCTCTCGCGCGAGAGCGGCAGAACCTTGCGCGTGAAGGCGATGAGCTCCTCGCTCACGAAGGTCGACCAGGCCTCGCCCGTGCGCTCCGAGTCCACGTAGAACCGGTTTCCGCAATCGGGCATCACCACGCAGAGGTCGAGCTCGTTGGCGAGCTCCGCCACGCGGGTGTGGGAGAGCAGGCTGCTGCGGTCGTGCATGTAGCCGCCCAGCAGGTAGAGCGTCCGCCACGGCGTGCCCTCGGGATGGACGCGCTGATGCGTCGCCGGCTCGTGGTCGGCGGGGAGCACCACGCGCACGCCGGTCATGCGGCGCAGCGCAGGCGAGAAGAACGTCATGTCGATGAGTGCCACGGCTGCCTCCCCATGTCGAGAAGTGGTCGAGTTCGAGGCTCTTATGCCTTCCTTTAGCCGCTTTTGCCATACTATCAACGTTCGGCTCGTCACGTGAGGAGATTGACGTGGATATCGACTACCTGCTCTGGCTCCAGGGGCTACGCGAATCGCTGCCCGAGTTCGTCGAGGTCATCGCAGCCCTGTTCTCGGATGTCATCGGCGCGGGCATCGTCACGATGGTGGTGCCGCTGCTCGTCTACTGGCTGCTCGACCGCCACGACGGCCTCTCCATCCTGCTCTCATTTGGCATCGGCAGCATGGCAAACCAGCTCATAAAGGCCATCCTCTGCGTGCCGCGCCCCTGGCTGCTCGACGAGCGCGTGCAGCCGGCCGAGCGCGCGCTGAGCCACGCGACGGGCTACTCCTTCCCCAGCGGGCATAGCCAGGGCGCCTTCTCGGTGTACGTGGCACTCGCATGGATCAAGCGGCATGCCCACGTGCTCATCTCGCTTTTGCTCGTGCTGATGACGCTGCTCACCGGCCTCAGCCGCAACTTCCTGGGCGTCCACACCCCGCAGGACGTGCTCGTCGCCTTCGGCATCGGCCTCGTGGGCATCGCCATCGCCCTCCCGCTGGCGCGAAAGCTCCAGGACGCGGGTCCTGCCGGGCAGCTCATCGCGGTGATGGTGGCCCTGGCCGCCGTCACCGGCATGCTCGTCTTCGTGACCCTCAAGGAGTATCCCGTCTCCTACATGAACGGCGTTCCCACCTCCGATGCCCTCGACATGCAGGGCGACTGCTACGCCTCGGCGGGCTTCATGACGGGCCTCGCCCTGGGGTGGCTGCTCGAGCGTATCTTCGTCGACGGCTTCGACGCGCCCACGACGCTTGCCGAGGGCGCTGTGCGCGCCGCGCTAGGGGCCGTGGTCGCCGCTGGCACCTACCTGCTGATAAGCACCTTCGCCAAGCCCGTGATGGGCGAGCTGTGGTGCGAGTTCACGCGTGCGGCCGCGGCGATAATGCTCGCCGTCGGAATCGTCCCCTGCTTCTTCCCGGCCATCGCCGAGCGCCTCGGGAGGAAGAGCCTGCCCGCTCACGCCAAGGAGGCCTGATCATGCGCATCCGGCGTGCCTGCGCAGCCGACATCCCCGAGATAGGACGCCTGCTGCTGCAGGTCCATGCGGTACACGCGCAGGGGCGTCCCGACCTCTTCGCCCCCGGCGGGCGCAAGTACCAAGACGACGAGCTCGCCCGGATCATCGCCGACGACGAGGCGCCGGTGTTCGTCGCCGAGGCCGAGGGCGAGGCGGAGCGCCTTGCGGGATATGCCTTCTGCCTCTTCGAGCACCATGGCGCGCTCCACAGCTGGCAGGAGCTCGATACCCTCTACATCGACGACATCTGCGTCGACGAGGCCGCGCGCAGGGGCGGCGTCGGCCGCGCCCTCTACGAGCACGTGCTCGCCTTCGCGCGCGAGCGCGGCTGCCACAACGTCACCCTCAACGTATGGGAGTGCAATCCGGGGGCGCGCGCCTTCTACGAGTCGCTCGGGATGACGCCCTACAAGATCGGCATGGAGCAGGTCCTCTAGGCCAGAATCTGGCGGACGAGGGCTGCGTCAGCGGCCGAAGCCAGGCTGCCAATCCCAGCGAATCCCCTCCTCGAGGGCGCGCATGACGAGCTCGAGGCCAGCCGCATCGTCGCTCGAGAAGCGCGCGGGCGAATGCGAGTCGAGGTCGAGCACGGCCACGACCCCTCCCCTCCCGCCATCGCCGTGGACGGGAACCACCACCTCGGAGCGCGACGACGCGTCGCAGGCGATGTGGCCCGGAAAGCTCAGGACATTTGCCACGAGCTGGGTCTCGTCAGCCTCCGCCGCCGTCCCGCAAACCCCCTTGCCCCAGGGAATGGACGTGCATGCCAGAGGTCCCTGGAAGGGGCCGAGCACGAGCTCGCGCGCAGGTGCGTCCCCATCTGCGAGCAGGTAGAATCCCGCCCAGCTCACGTCATCCAGCGACTCGGCTATGAGGGCGGCGATGTTGGCGAGCAGGGGAAGCCAGCGCGGATCGCCCTCGGCGAGCGAGCGCACCTGGGCCGCCATCGAGGCGTAGTCGGGATGTTGTGGCATGTCGCCCTCCTTCGCGCTACAGTTTCATCCAAACAAGGATACAGGAGGTGGCCACATGGGTGCGACGCTCGAGGAGAAGCTTGCCAGCCTGCAGGAGGCCCTTACCGAGATGGGGGGCGTGGCCGTCGCGTTTTCCGGCGGCGTCGACTCCACCCTGCTGCTCGACATCGCGCACGACGTCCTGGGGAAGCAGGCCGTGGCCTTCACCGTGCGCTCGGCCTTCTGCCCGGGCGCCGAGATGTCCGAGGCGGCGCGATTCTGCCGCGAGCGCGGGATCGAGCATGTAGTGCTCGACTTCGACCCGCTGTCGGACGCTCGCATCGCGGAGAACCACCCCGACCGCTGCTACACCTGCAAGCGGGCCCTCTTCTCCCTGATGGGCGAGATAGCGGCCAAGCGAGGCCTCACGCTCGTCGAGGGGACCAACGTTGACGACCTGGGCGACTATCGCCCCGGCCTCAAGGCGCTCTCGGAGCTGGGAATCGCAAGCCCGATGCTCGATGCGGAAATGGGCAAGGGCGACATACGCGAGCTCTCGCGGAGGCGCGGGCTGCCCACGGCCGAGAAGCCCTCGGCGGCGTGCCTGGCCTCGCGCATTCCCTACGGGACGACCATCACGCCAAAGGCCCTGGCGATGATCGACGCCGCCGAGAGCCTGCTGCGCGAGCATGGCCTCTCCAGCCTGCGCGTTCGCATGCACGGGGACGAGTCGGGCGCCCTGGCGCGCATCGAGGTGCCCGCTGGCGAGATCGCCCATGTGGCGGGCAACGCCGGCGCGATCGCAGGCGCCCTGCGGCAGGTGGGGTTTGCCTATGTCACGCTCGACCTCGAGGGCTATCGCACCGGCTCCCTCAACGAGGTGCTCCCGGCCTGACCCATGTGACACTTGGGGACAGTCCCCAACTGTCACATGGCCACATTGCGGCGAGCAGGCGAGCCTGATTACTTGCCCTTGTTGCCCTTGCGCGGCTTCTTCTTGGACTTCTTGCCCTTCTCGGCACGCTTGGCCTTCTTCGCGGCCTTCGCCGCGGCCTTCTCGGCCTTGGCGGCGTCGTCCTTGCGCGCCTTCTTACCCTTGGCGCGCTTGTCCTTCTTCGTCTTCGCCCAGGCCTCGTCCACGCACGCGGCCACATCCTCCCAGGGAAGCTCCCCGTACACCCACTGTCTCAGGCGCTCGACCCAGCGCGCATGCGCCTCGATGATGGCCGCGAGCTCGCGATAGGTCTTCACCTGGTCGTAGGATTCTGCGACGTCGCGGAACACCGTGGCGATGGAGGTCGAGGCGAGCGTCTCCTCCATGCGCTCGGCCGTGAAACGGCTGTAGCGCCCCGCCACCTCGGCCATCGTGCGCGCGCCGCCCTTGTGCTCCTCCGCCATCTCCCAGAGGATGGCGAGCATGCCGGAGAAGCTCCCCAGCGCAGCGCCGGCGTCGGCCCACGCGGCGAAGCCCCCGTCTGCGCGCCTCAGCGAATCGAGGTCGTCGGGCCTGCCGCTGCCCATCTTGTCAAGCTCCTCGTTCAGGTAGTCGACGATTCTTTCCATGCTCGTCCCCTCTCGCCTATCCGCTTGCTAAGCGGTGAATCCGTAGCTTGCCTCCGCCATGGCGACGTTGTCGAAGATGGTGTCCTCCGGACCCTCGACAGCCAGGTAGCGAATGGACCCGTCGGGCGCGCCGATGAGCCAGCACACCAGGAAGGTGCCGTCCTCGTAGGTCCCGTACACCTGGTACGACTCGACGCCCGCCATCTCGACGATCGCCCCCTCGACGTTCTGCGCGCCGGCAGACTCGATGTTGGACCAGACGGCCTCGGCCGCTGCCCGGGAGTCAAAGCCTTCGCGCTGGTCCTCGGGGACGCTATCCATGTCGAAGGTGTTGAGCGTGAAGATGCTCGTGCCCGAAGGGTCGGAATACTGCAGGTCGGTGCCACCGGCGGCATCGTGGAAGGTCACGTAGTCGGCCGGGATGTTGACGAAGCCGACGTTGATGTCGCCCACGCGCTGCGTGTCGACGAGCGTTCCGGGAGCCTCCCCCTCGGCCGGCGCCTCGGGCTCTTCTGTGGTCTCAGCCGCGGCCTCAGTCTCGGCCTCGGCGGTCGCCTCGTCCGCGCTCGCCTCGGCGGAGGTCTCGGGCTCGGCCTGCTCAGCCGGAGCGGGCCCGCCGCATCCGACGAGCGCCAACGCCAGGAACGCGCCCGCGAGCAGTGCCATCAAATGCCTGTGCATCATGTCCTCCCAAAGGGGCGAAGGCCGTGCCCCGTCGACCAGCTCGAGGCTGGCTACTCGTATGGCGTGAGTCTATCAGAGCAGCTTGGCCGCGCCGGCCCCTAGACCATCTCGTCGGGGCGAACGAGCTCGTCGAAGCGCTCGGGGGCAAGGTATCCCAGCTGAGCGCACGCTTCGCGCAGCGTCTCGCCCGTGGCATGGGCGCGCTTGGCCACCTCGGCCGCCCGCTCGTAGCCAATCTCGGGCGTGAGGCAGGTCACGAGCATGAGCGAATTCTCGAGATTGGCCGCCATGCGCTCGCGCACGGGGCGAATGCCCGCCGCGCAGTTCGCATCGAAGCTCGCGATGGCGTCGGCCAGCAGGTTCGCCGAATGCAGGAAGTTGCGCGCGATGAGCGGCATGAACACGTTGAGCTCGAAATTCCCCTGGCTCGCGGCCACGCCGATGGCGACGTCGTTGCCCATCACCTGCACGGCCACCATGGTGAGGGCCTCGGCCTGCGTGGGATTCACCTTGCCCGGCATAATGGAGCTTCCCGGCTCGTTGGCGGGGATCTCTATCTCCCCCAGGCCGAGCCTGGGCCCGCTCGCGAGCCAGCGCACGTCGTTTGCCAGCTTCATGAGGTTGGCGGCCAGCGCCTTGAGGGCGCCATGGCTCGCGACGAGGGCGTCCTTCGACGTGAGGGCGTGGAAGCGATTGGGGTCGCCCGTGAAGGGCCTGCCCGTGGCCTCGGCGATGCGGGCGATGGCGTCATCCGCAAACCCCGCAGGCGCGTTGAGGCCCGTGCCCACGGCCGTCCCTCCCAGGGCGAGCTGCAGCAGCGCCGGCTCGCTTGCGCGGACCAGCTCGACGCCCGACTCCACGAGCGCCCTCCAGCCAGAGACCTCCTGCGAGAAGGAGATGGGCACGGCGTCCTGGAGATGGGTTCGCCCGGATTTGACGATGCCCTCGCTCTCGGCCTCGAGCGCGCGGAGCGTGGCGGCCAGATGCTCGGCGGCCGGCACGAGGCGCTCCTCTATCGCCTCGACGGCGGCCATGTGGATGGCTGTCGGGAAGGCGTCGTTCGACGACTGCGAGCGATTCACGTGGTCGTTGGGGTGGATGGGGGTGGCGAGGGCGATGCCGCGGGCCTGCGCGAGCTGGTTTGCGCGCGTGGCGATGACCTCGTTGACGTTCATGTTGGTCTGCGTGCCCGACCCGGTCTGCCACACCTTGAGGGGAAACGCGTCCGCATGATCGCCGGCAACGATCTCGTCGGCGGCCTCCGCGATGAGGCGGGCCGCATCCTCGTCGAGCACGCCGCATGCCGCATTGGCCTGGGCGCTGGCACGCTTGATGAGGGCGAGCGCGCGCACCACCTCGAGCGGCATCGTCTCGTTCCCAATGGCGAAGTTCTCGAGCGAGCGCTGCGTCTGCGCCGCCCAAAGCGCCTCGGCGGGCACCTCCACTTCGCCCAGCGAATCGTGCTCTATGCGTGTCTCGCCCATGGGACCCTCCCGTCGTCTGGTCGCAGTCATTCTACCTGTAAAGCGGCCGTTCTCCCGCTTCTCCCCTCATGACAACCAACAAAGCGTCTGACCGCGAGCCGGTCAGGGCGCCAATCTGGCCCAAACCTTCGACGGGATGTTGGTTG
>CACZNT010000221.1 GCA_902782635.1 uncultured Coriobacteriaceae bacterium | reverse complement strand
GGATGATGATGCCGCTGTTGGTGCCAAAGCCGTCCATCTCGGTGAGCAGCTGGTTGAGGGTGCTCTCACGCTCGTCGTTGCCGCCCATGCTGGGGTTCTTGCCACGGGCACGTCCCACGGCGTCGATCTCGTCGATGAAGATGATCGAGGGCGCGGATTCCTTGGCGTCCTTGAAGAGGTCGCGCACGCGGCTCGCGCCAACGCCCACGAACATCTCCACGAAATCGGAGCCCGAGATGGAGAAGAACGGCACGCCCGCCTCGCCGGCCACGGCCTTCGCGAGGAGCGTCTTGCCGGTTCCCGGAGGTCCCACGAGCAGCACGCCGCGCGGGATCTTGGCGCCCATCTTGCGATAGCGCTCGGGATTTGCCAGGTAGTCCTTGATCTCCTGGAGCTCCTCGACGGCCTCGTCGATGCCGGCAACATCGGAGAAGCGCACGTTGGGCTTGGTCTGCTCGGTGGTGCGCGCCTGCGCCCGGCCAAACTGCATGGCCTGGTTGTTCTGGCTCTGCATCTGGTTGAGCGAGTAGATGAGCAGACCGCCGATGAGCACGACGGGCACCACGGCGATCAGCACGTCTGCCAGGTAGTCGTGCGAGGTGTCCACCGTGTAGCGCACCTCGGGATGGCTCGCCATGAGGGTATCGAGGTTGTCGGTGCCCGCGTAGGCGCTCTTGAAGCGGACGGCCTTCTCCTTGTCGCCCGCGTCATCCGCGCTCTTCCAGAAGCTGCCCGTGAGCGTGGCGTCCTCCACCTTGTATGTGGCCGCCTCGACGCGTCCCTCCTTCACCGCCGCGACGAACTCGCTGGTGGCGATGGTCTCCACCTTGGGAGCGATCTGTCGCATCGGGGACAGGGAGTAGACGAGGTAGACCACAAGCGCGGCCAGCACCAGCAGGTAGAGGGCGCGGGCGCGCGATGGAAGCGGGCCAGGGGCAGGCGACGGCTGCTGGCCGGGTTCGTTGTCGAATTCGCTCACGGGAGCTCCTTGTTCGTGCGGCAGCCGCGGACGCAGGCGCCCGCGGACCGTCCGCTAGCTGTACACCTCGGGCTTGAGAATGCCCACGTAGGGAAGGTTGCGGTAGTGCTCGGCGTAATCGAGGCCGTAGCCCACGATGAACTCGTTGGGGATGTGGCAGCCAACGTAGCGCGGGGTGAGCGGCGGCTCGTAGCCGTCGATGTCCTTGATGGTGAAGGCGGCAACCTCGACCGAGGCCGGGCCGCGCTGCTCGAGGAGGTCCTTGAGGTAGCTCAGCGTGAGGCCCGAGTCCAGGATGTCCTCCACCACGATGACGTGGCGCCCCTCGATGTTGGTGTTGAGGTCCTTCATGATGCGGACGACGCCCGAGCTCTTAACGTCGTTGCCGTAGCTCGAGACGGCCATGAAGTCGATCTCGCAGGGGCAGTCGATGGCGCGCAGGAGGTCGGCCACAAACACGACCGCCCCGCGCAGAACGGCAACGATGAGCGGGTTCTTGTCGCGGTAGTCCTCGGTGATCTGGGCGCCCACGCGGGCGACGATCTCGTGGATGTCCTCCTCGGAGAGGAGGATGGACGAGACGTCTGGATGAAGCTTTGTCATGCTCTCCCCTATCATCAGGCACCGGGCGACGCACGATTTGACGCGCCGTCAATTGGTTAGGGACAATTCTAGCTGCACTTTGGTTGCGGCCGTCGATCGCGCGCGCTCATCCGCACGAAATCCCGCAATCCATACTATCGCACCGGTCGCGCCGGTTCGCACCACCGGCACCGCAGCCTTGTCCGCCGCGGCCACCCCCGCCTCGCCGAGCAGGTCGGAGAGCTTCTTGGACTGGCCGTGCATGCCGAACGGGCAGCAGATGTCGCCCGGCTGCGGCCCATCCACCCAGAGCCGGCCGCCGTCGGGCGCAAGCCCTGCGGCCTCGGCATCCAGGAGCACTGAGGCGCCGGCCCACTCGCGCCCATGGGCCCGGGCGATGTTGGGCGCCGAGGCGCCAGCTGGCACCGGGATGAGCCGCGCCGAGAGGATGCGCCCGTCGGGAAGCTCGAGCGAGCCGGGCACGTCGAGCCAGGCGGCGATGACCTCGCGCGAGGCCGCGCGCGTGCGCATGACGAGCAGGCCATGGGCCACGCGACAATCGACGCCCATCGGGGCCGTGGCCGAGCCCTGACCGGCCGCCACGATCGAGAGCACGCTCTGGATGTGGCGCGCCTCCAGGCGGCAATCGGGGCAGACGGCGAGCAGCGCCGCGCGCACCACGCGCCGGGCGACGGCAACCTCCATGGCGGCAAGGCGCCCGGCATCCAGCGCGAGCAGACCCTCCTCCTGGCGGCGCGTGATGTCGCGAAGGGCACGTGCCGAGACCTGCGTGAGGTAGGCGTCCTCCTCGGAGAGGATGTCGCAGGCAGACGAGAGGCTCGCGATGACGCGGGGGTTGCGCTCGCGCGCGAGCGGCAGGATCTCGTGGCGGATGAAGGCGCGCAGGCGCGAGGTGTCGGCATTGGTGGCGTCCTCGCGCCAGACGATTCCCCGCATGCGCAGCAGGTCGCAGAGCTCCTCGTGCGTACGGTCGAGAAGCGGGCGGACGATGCGGTTGCGGCGGCGCGGTATGGACGAGAGACCCGCCGCGCCCGACCCGCGGACGGCGTTCATGAGGAAGGTCTCGGCGCGATCGTCAGCCGTGTGGGCGGTGACGATGCGCGCCGCGCCGCGCGGCGTCCCAAGCTCGTCGGAGAGGGCGTTGGCCAGCTCGTTTGCAGCTTCGTAGCGCAGTTCGCGGCCGACGTTCTCGACGTTTCCGTCGTCGCTTCGGGCGGCCAGGCCGGCAACGTCGAAGCGGCGGACCGTGCAGGGGATGCCGAAGCGGGCGGAGAGGTCGCGGACGAACTCCTCGTCCTCCTCGGCATCGAGGCCGCGCAACTGGTGATTGATGTGGAGGACATGCAGGCGCTCCCGGGCGATGCGGGCCTCGCCGCGCCCATCCTCGATGTCGAGCGCCGAGGTGGCGGCGAGCAGCAGCAGGGCCGACGAGTCGGCGCCGCCCGAGACGAGCAGCACCACAGGGGCGCGACCCTGGGCATCCTGACGCGCTGACGGACGCTCGAAGGGACCTTCGGCGGATGCAAACTTTCGGGCAACCGTGGGCATGCTGTGGGCCTATCTCCTCCTCGCATTGTCTGGATGTCCAGCCTAGCAGACCGGAATGGCCGAAACATGACATTGGGGACAGTCCCTTTTGTCATGACAAAGGGGACAGGTCTGCTAGTGTGGCTGACATGACACCTCAGATGCATCTCCACATACTCGCGAGCGGATCCAAGGGGAACGCAAGTGTCGTCGAGGGCCCGCATGGGTCGATCCTCGTCGACTGCGGACTCTCGCGCCGCGAGACCTTTCGCCGGGCAGACGAGCTGGGCATCGACCTCGCCGACGTGCGGGCCGTGCTCGTTACGCACGAGCACTCCGACCACGTATCCGGCCTCAGCGTGTGGTGCAACCGCTTCGAGGGCGAGCTCTTCGCCACAGCCGGCACTGCGGGGGCGCGCGGCTACCTCACCGCGCTCCCCTTCACGCTCGTGAGTCACGACGAGCTCTTCGAGGTGGCGGGCATCCGCGTGCAGGCCTTTTCCACGAGCCACGACGTTGCCGATCCCATGGGGTTTCGCTTCATGTGCGGGGAGGGCGACGAGGCGGACGCCATCGGCTACTGCACCGATACGGGCCTGCTCACCGAGGGCGCCCTCGAGGGACTGGCCGGCTGCCGCATCCTCGCGCTCGAGGCAAACCACGACGTCACCATGCTCAAGAACGGCCCCTACCCGGCATATCTCAAGGAGCGGGTGGCCGGCTCCCGCGGGCACCTGTCGAACGATCAGGCCGCTGAGGCCCTGCGCACGTTGGTGGGCGACGACACGGAGACCATCGTCGCCATGCACCTCTCGCAGGAGAACAACCGGCCGAGCGTCTGCGTGCGCACGCTTGCCACCGCGCTCGATGCCGACCAGGCCAACGAGACATTCACCGAGGCGCGCACGCCGGACGGGCGGCTGAGCATCGTGGCCGCCGGCCAGGACCGGCCCCTCAGCATCTGGTGACAAAAAAGGGGCGGGCCCTCCTTAGAAGGACCCGCCCCTTGCCTCGCGTTTAGTCGATGGCGATCTTGGTGACGTTGGCCTTCTCGTCCTGCTTGGGGACGTTCACCGTGAGGATGCCATTCTCGAGCTTGGCCGTGAGGCCGGCCGTAGCCGCGTCCTTGAGGTACACGCCGCGCGTGCACGACCACTCGCTCGTCTCCTTGTGCAGGTAGTTCTTGTCCCTGGTCTCCTCCGACTCGGTCTTCTCGACGGAGATGGAGAGGCGACCCTCGTTGAGCTCGACGTCAATCTGGTCGCGCTCGACGCCCGGGAGCTCGGCCGAGACGACATAGCCGTCGCCGGCATCCTCAACGTCGATCTTAAACGCGGCGGTGACGTCGGTGCGCGTGGAGAGCATGTCGTCGAAGAGGTCGAACGGGAACGTGGGCTGCAGGGCGCGGTGGTACCTGCTGTAGGGAATCATGCTTGCCATAACGATCACTCCTTCTGGTTGCGGGTGCCCCTTTGGCACCTTGGCTTTCATTGGATAGTGTTCCCGCATGCGCCCGACCTAAACGCGAGAACGCTAATTTTCTAAGTTTTTATGACTAATTAAATCTAAGCGCTTATTACTTAGATATTAGATACATCTCGACACTCTGCCGCAAACCAGGCGCAACGTCGCAGAATAATGCCCTGTAGGCAGATAATCACGCCATCCTGCCCCTTTTCTTTTGCGAGCAAAGCGCTATCATATCGAGGTCAAGAAGGTTTTGACCGGAGGAACGCATGGTCGAGGACGGCCAAATCGCCGACGAACTGCAGCAGGAAGTCGCCTCGGAGGAGACCCCCCAGAACGACCCCGCAGAGCAGAGCTTCGTACGCCCCGCCCGCCCGAGGAGGACGGTCGAGGCGATTGACGATTTTGCGGTGGATGACGCGGATTCGTACACGCACGATTCCGACTTCACCAACGACTCCATCGTGTCGCTCGGCGGCCGCGGCTGGAGGCGCTCGCGCTCGGACATGGGGCAGCTGCAGCAGGATCTGCGCTACGGCCAGTACCTCGAGGTTCCCAAGAGCCGAAGGTCGATCTTCACCTCGCGGACGAACACCCGCGGGCTGCGCACCGCAGCCGCCATCGCAGTGGTGGTGGCAGTGCTCGCCGTCATCGCGTTCGTGGCCTGGAATCTCATCAGCCGGCTCGGCTGAGTGATTGAGAGACGTAAAGGAGAGGCTCGTTGAGCCGGAATGGAAAGGCAGGTACGTCATGGGTTTCGTTAAGGAGTTCAAGGAGTTCATCGAGCAGGGCAACGCAATGGACATGGCCGTCGGCGTCATCATCGGCGGTGCCTTCGGCGCCATCGTCACGTCGCTCGTCGACGACATCATCTCGCCGATCATCGGCATGGCCACCGGCGGCATCGACTTCTCGTCGCTCGCGGTGACCGTTGGCTCCGCCAACCTCACCTACGGCAACTTCATCATGGCCGTGATCAACTTCCTGATCATCGCCTTCGTGATCTTCTGCATGGTGAAGGCCATGAACAAGGTGCGCAAGCCGGCTGAGGAGGCTCCCGCCCCCACCTGCCCGCACTGCCTCGAGGAGGTCAAGGAGGGTGCCACCAAGTGCCCGCACTGCGGCGGCGCCATCAAGTAGCTCGCGCTACATTCGCATGCACGCGTTGGGGGCTGCCTTCGGGCGGCCCCTTCTTTCTTGTCGTGATGAGGTCCCGCGTCATCCTGTGCGAGCAAAGCGAGTCGAAGGATCCCCTGCAGCTGGGAAGGGCGAGGTCCTTCGACTACGCGCCTTCGGCGCTCCGCTCAGGACGACACATGGTTGCCGGCGCTCCGCTCAGGGCGACACATGGTTGCCGGCGCTCCGCTCAAGCTCACACGCGACTAGCGCCAGGGGTCGGGCTCGAAGAGGGGCTCGGGAGTGGGACGACGGTCGGAATAGGGGTCGTAGCCGTCGTCGTCCTCGTTCTCGGCGCGGCAGAACTCCTCGTCCTCGATCGTCTTCCCCTGCTTGTCGTCGTCTCGCTCGGGCATGTCTCCCCCTACTCCGTAAACATGTCCACGTAGGCGACGAAATCGGTGATCGAGCCGTCGTAGTCCTCCAGCTTGATGTCGTCGTAGAGCGAGCGCGGTGCATAGGTGACGGTGGCGTACGGCCCGTCGAAGAGCGACTCGTTCACCAGCACGGTCCACACCATGTCGCCCGCATCGCCGCCTCCGCAGATGAAGTTGGTGTGCAGGTCCATGAACAGGTACTCGTCCTTGCCCGGGAACACGATGGTGTCCTTGGTGTAGGTGCGCGCGAGGCCCTCGAGCCCGCACACGCCCATGACCTGCGCGATGGTGGCCTCGCTCGCATCCGTGCGGCTGATGCCCGCCGCGGAGAGCGGGAACCCGAGCCGTATGCCGGCGAAGGCGGAGCCCGAGCTCATCACGTCAACAGGGTCGCGGAAGTCCCATTGGCCGATGTGGTGCGAGTAGGGCTCGGGCGTGAAGGTGTAGGTGACGCCGTCGCGCCGCGAGAGCGACTCGAACGCCGAGCCATCGCCACCCAGGTACCCCACGTCCAGCTTGAAGTCCTGTTCCTTGAGGAAGGAAACGATCTCTGCCGGCGGCATGGCGTAGATTGCCGCGATGTCGAAGAGGTCCTCCGGGCCGGACTTGGCCACCTGCAGCTCGACGGTCACCCCCTCGCCGATTTTGGTCCCGGGCTGGGGCGTCACCGCGATGACGGTGCCCGCGCGCAGGTCGGACTCCACGTAGCTAACGCTCGCGCGCAGACCGGCAGCCTCGATGGCCTCGATGGCCTCCCCCTCGGTGCGCCCCACCACATCGGGCACGGTGAAGGGCTGCGACACCACGAGCACCACCTCGTCGGTGGCGGTAACGGTGGAGCCCACGCCGGGATCCACCTCGAGGACGCTGCCCTCGTCGGCGCTGGAGTTGCGGTATTCCACGCGGATGTTGGTGACGCCCATCCGCTCGAGCTGCGAACGCGCCTCCTCGAGCGACAGGCCCACCACCTCGGGGATGATGCGCTGCCGGCCCACTACCAGCGACACGCGCGTGGATGTGGGGATGCGATGGCCCGCCTCGGGATCCATGCGCAGGACGGTGCCCGCGCCCTCGTCCACGTACTGATCCTCGACGTCGGAGGCAAAGCCCGCCTCCGAGAGCGTAGCCTGGGCCTCCTCGACGTTCTTGCCGACGACGTCGGGAAGCGTCTTGCCGCCCCACATCTCGGAGCTATAGGCCTGCCAGACGAAGATGCCCGCGATGGCGAGCACCGCGGCAATCGCGAGCCCGATGAGCAGCCCCTTGGGGACGCCACGCCTCGGCCGAGGCTCCGGCTGGGGCACGTAGGGCTGCTGCGCGGGCGACTCCACGGCGGCAATCGGCGCGGGCGCCACCATGGTGGGCGGATCGGCCACGACCGTCTGGCCGGCATCGGGTGCGTGCGCGGGCTGCGCCACGGTGGCCTGGCCTGCAGCCACGGCCACCGTCTGGCCGGCGGGCGGGACGAGCTGCGTGGGCTCGCCCTCTGCCATGAGCTGCGTGGGCGCGCCATCGATGAGGACCGTGGGCTCGCCCGATCCGGCCAGCAGGGTGGCGTCGGGCTCGGCGAACTGCGTTGCGTCCGCATCCACCGCGCCCGGCGCAGGGGCCTGCGACGTTGCCAGGTGCACGGGCGCGACTGACACGTTCTCCCCCGCCTCGATCTCGGCCATCGCCGCCGCAGCTGCGGCCTCGGCGGCGACGTACTCGTCGCTGGGCGGAACCTCGTGGCCGCACGCAGGGCAGAACCACTCGCCCTGTGGAATCTCGGCCCCGCAGTTGTGACATCTCATGCCCGTCTCCTCACTCGCGAGCATCGCAGGGTGCGCCGGGACGGTGCCCGGCTCCCCCGCACCTATTCGAAGGCGTCGGGCTCGACCGGCGCGTCGGCGTGCCCTGCGGGAGCATCTCCCTCAGGCGCCTGCGCGGAGGCGCCATCGGCCTCGGTCGGTTCCACCTTGGACGCGGTGAAACGGTTGAGGTCGTCGACCTCGATGCGCACCGTGTCGCCCTCGTGCACTTCCCCGGCGATGATCAGGTTGGCTACATTATCGACCACCTGACGCTGGATGAGGCGCTTGAGCGGGCGGGCGCCGTAGATGGGATCGAGGCCGTCGAGCGAGAGCGCCTGCAGGGCGCCGGGCGTGAGCTCGAGGGTGATGCGGTCGCGCGCAAGACGCTCGCGGACATCGGCCAGCTGGATGTCGACGATCTTCTCGATATCGTCGAGGCCGAGCGCGTGGAACACCACCACGTCGTCGATGCGGTTGAGGAACTCGGGCTTGAAGGTGGCGCGCAGTGCCTCGTTGACCTGGCGCTGCACCTCATCCGGGTCCTCCACCATGTTGGCGGCGGCGATGAACTGGCTGCCGACGTTGCTCGTCATGATGACGATGGTGTTCTTGAAGCTCACCACGCGTCCCTGGCCGTCGGTGAGGCGGCCGTCGTCGAGCACCTGCAGCAGCACGTCGAACACCTCGGGATGCGCCTTCTCGACCTCATCCAGCAGCACCACGCTGTACGGACGCCGGCGCACCGCCTCGGTCAGCTGCCCACCCTGCTCGTAGCCGACGT
>CACZNT010000220.1 GCA_902782635.1 uncultured Coriobacteriaceae bacterium | reverse complement strand
TGGGACCCCCTTCGCGGCGTGCGTACGGTCTTACAAACCATCATAGCCGGGCGCATGCCATCTCTGTTAACGGTCTTCGGCGAGCACCCCCATTGGCGGCGCTCTGTGTAAACTGGCCATTCGTGAGGAGGGGATATGTCGACGGCACGTGCGCGCATCATGTTCTTGACGGCGGTGTTCATCTACGGCACCATCGGCCCCTTCGTGCGCTTCGTCGACGCTCCCTCGGAGGTGGTGGTGCTCGTCCGCGGCCTGCTCGGCACGCTCACGATCGCCATCGCGCTTCTCGTCCGCGGGCGGCCGCTCGATGCGGGCGCCATTCGCAGGAACCTCCCCTGGATGGTGGGCACGGGCATCTGCCTGGGCCTCAACTGGGTCTTCCTCTTCGCCGCCTACCAGTACACCTCGATTGCCGTGGCCAGCGTCTTCAACTACACGGCCCCGCTCATCATCGTGCTGCTCGCGCCCATCGTGTTCTCCGAGTGCGTGAGCGTCCTCAAGTTTGCCTGCGTGGCGGCTGCCATGGTGGGGGTGGTGCTGGTCTCGGGCGTCGTGGGATCGGGATCGGACGCCTTCGACCCGCTTGGCGTCGGCCTGGGCGTCCTCTCCGCGCTGGGTTTCGTCGGCATCGTCATCTGCAACAGGATGGTGGATGAGGTGGACAGCCTCGAGCGCGTGCTCATCCAGCTGGGCGTGGCCGCGCTGGTGGCCCTCGTCTACGTGGTGCTTCGCCATGGGGGCGTGCCGTGGCCGCACGATGCGCGCTCGTGGGCGATCATGGCCATGCTAGGCGTCATCCACACGGGCCTCGCCTACATCCTGTGGTTCGGGGCCCAAGCGCACCTGCCTCTGCAGGAGATCGCCCTCCTGGGTTATGTCGAGCCGGTCATGAACGTGCTGCTCTCGGCCCTCGTGCTCGGCGAGCCGCTTACGGCGCTTGGCTATGTGGGTGCGTCGCTCGTGCTGGGGGCCGCCGCCGCGAGCGAGGTCGTTGAGTAGGGCCGCGGCTCCGCGCTATCCTCTAGGGGTGTTGCGGCCAAGCAGACGGGAGCCGGCAATGTCACAGGACGAGACCAAGAGGGCCCTTCGCAAGCAGATGCTCGGCATCCGCAACGAGCTCGCACCATCGGCACGTGCCGAGGCCGATGCCCTCGTCACCGCCGCCGTCCTCGCGCTTCCCGAGTACGCGACTGCCGACGTCCTGCTTGCCTACCTCGACTTCGGCAGCGAGGTCCGCACGCGCGACATCATCGTGCAGGCCTGGGCCGCCGAGAAGGTGGTAGCGCTTCCGTGGTGCGTGCCGGGCACCCGCGAGATGCTCTGGTACGAGGTCGAGAGCTTCGAGGGCCTCGTCAAGAGCAAGCTGGGCGTGGAGGAGCCAGATCCGGACATCTGCCTGGAGCTCGATCCCGCGTCTGCGACCAGCCCGCTTTGCCTCGTCCCGGGGCTCGCCTTCGACGAACGTGGCTACCGGCTCGGCTATGGCGGAGGCTTCTACGACAGCTTCCTCGCGGGCTTTTCCGGAGCGTCCGTGGGCCTATGCCGCGAGGTGCAGATGATGGATGACCTTCGCGCGGCAGGCGTCGTGGATGCGCACGACCTGCCGGTACAGCTGGTCGTCACAGACGAGCGCGTGCTGCGCACAGAGGAGGATTGCTGATGGCTCGCATAGAGAACGTCATCTTTGACATGGGCGGCGTGCTCATGGACTGGGACCCTGATGCCGTGGCGCGGCACTTCTGCGACACGGACGAGGACGCCCGCATCCTTGCAGACACCATCTTCCGCTCGCATGAGTGGGCCTGGCTCGATGCCGACGCAATCGACCTCGACTACGCCTACGAGGCCGTGAGCGCGCGGCTTCCCGAGCGCCTGCGCGAGGCCGGCCGCAATCTGGCGTATCGCTGGCACGAGGCCATGGGATCCCTTCCGGAGACGGGCGAGCTGGTGGCCGAGCTCAAGGAGGCGGGCTACGGCATTTACATGCTCTCGAACGCAGGCCTCACCTTCGATGAGTATCGCGACAAGATCCCTGCCATCGACCTCTTCGACGGCATCGTCGTCTCGGCCTTCGAGGGCAAGGTGAAGCCGGGAGCCGAGATCTTCCAGATCGTCTGCGACCGCTATGGCCTGGATGCCGAGACCTGCCTCTTCATCGACGACACGCAGAAGAACGTCGATGCGGCGGTGCGCTTCGGCATGCAGGGGCTGCTCTTCGAGCGCGACCTCGACGCGGTGCGCCGCGCGCTGGCGGGGGAGTGAGCGCACGCGCATCCCCATCCACCGACATGGGCAAAATTAGGTATACACAGGAATCGCTGATTTTTGCTATCAAATAGCTCGATAACCTGCTTACTCTTGGGGGCGGTCATGAGCGGACAAGAGCCCTTGCCCTGGAAGGTCCTAAGCGATTTCATCCTCGAATGCGGCGGCCAGCACGAGCCGTATCGCTTCTGCATGGCGGTAATCGAGGGCATCCGCAAGCTCATTCCCTACGACCAGGCACTCTTCCTCATGCTCGACGGAAACCGAAAGATCGCCCGCCGTCACTTCATCGGCTTCACCGACCGTTGGATGTCGATGTACATGAACTACTACTCCCGTACCACCCGGACCGACTTCAGCCTCGATCGAGAGGCCGTCGAGGATGATGGGGGCGGGTATGTCTCGCATATCAACTGGCGCGACCTCGATTGGATAAATGACGACTTCATCGTCAACTACATAAAGCCACGGCGCCTATCGGAGACGCTCTCGTTCATCCTCTTCGACCTCAAGGGGGCTCCCGCCACAATCTTCTGCATCGACCGTCTCGTCGACGGCACCTTTTCCGAGCAGGAGATCGAAGTCGTGAGGCTTCTGGCAGCCCATCTCGGAAACCTCTACAAGAACATGTTCGTGCGCCCATCTGGCCAGCTCCGGATTTGGGATAAGGTACGAGACGAGGTAAACCTCACGCCACGCGAGAAGGAGGTGCTCGATATGCTCTGCCAGGGAGTGAAACCGGCCTTCATCTCGCGTGAGCTGCACATATCCCCAGGCACGACCAACAAGCACATCGCGCACATCTACAAGAAGTTCGACGTGAACAGCAAGCAGGAGCTCCTCGTGAAGCTCTTGGGCAGGTAACGATAGGAGTCTCAAGGATGGCGATTACCCACGGCGAGGCGGCGCGCACGCAGCTGCTCGCAGGAATAGACGAGCTTGCCGAGGCGGTGGCCTCGACGCTTGGCCCCAAGGGCCGAAACATCGCGATGCACCAGAAGGCCAACATCCGCGATGCCGATTACGGGGATCGTGCCCAAGCAGGCGCTCCCGTCCTCATCACCAACGATGGCGTCACCATCGCCAAGGAGATCTCCTTCGAAGACCACGTCAAGAACATGGGCGCCCAGCTCATGAAGGAGGCGGCCGTCAAGGCCAACGACGAGGCGGGTGACGGGACCACCACGGCTATCGTACTTGCCCAGGCAATTCTCCGCGAGGCGTTTCGCAACATAGCCGCAGGGGCCGACCCGCTGGCGCTCCGGCGAGGCATCAAAGCGGCGGGGGATCTCGCCGTTGAGCGACTCGGGGCATTTGCCACTCCCATAGAGACCCTGGAGGACATCTCGCACGTCGCGGCCATATCCTGCCAGGACGAGGTGCTCGGGCAGATGGTGGGCGAGGCGGTGCATCGCGTGGGCCTCGAGGGCGTCGTCAACATCGACGACTCCCAGAGGCTTGAGACCGAGCTCGTGGTGGACGAGGGCATCGTCTTCGACCGCAGCCTCATCTCGCCGCATATGGCGACGGATGCCCGCAGCGGCGAGGCCATCCTCGAGAACCCCTACATCCTCATCTGTGACAAGAAGTTCGAGAATCCCCAGGACATCATTCCCGCGCTCATCCTCGCCGCCGAGGATGGGCGGGACATGCTCGTGCTCTGCGACGGCCTCGAGGGCGAGGCCCTCGCCCTCGTCATGCGAAACAAGCTCGAGGGCGACATGAACGTTGCCTGTGTGCAGGCACCCGCCTATGGCGAGGGGCGCCGCTGGCGCATGGACGACATCGCCGTCCAGACAGGGGGCATGTTCGTGAGCGAGG
Organism: uncultured Coriobacteriaceae bacterium; assembly: GCA_902782635.1. Classification (GTDB taxonomy): domain Bacteria; phylum Actinomycetota; class Coriobacteriia; order Coriobacteriales; family Atopobiaceae; genus CACZNT01. The sequence goes on along the minus strand of CACZNT010000220.1, from coordinate 2,431 downwards.
AAATGGGCATCTCGATCCGCGATGTCACGCGCGAGATGCTCGGCCAGGCGGAGCGGGTGAAGGTGGATCGCAAGCGCACCATCATCTCGGGGGGCAAGGGCGACGAACGGGCAATCGCCCAGCGCGTAGCCGAGCTGCGTCATCGCGCCGAGAACACGGAGTACGAGTTCAATCGACATCGCCATGCGGAGCGCCTGGCATCCTTCGTCTCCGGCGTGGCGACTATCGCCGTGGGCGGAGCCACCGAGACGGAGCAGTGGGAGCGCAAGATGCGCGTCGAGGATGCCGTCAACGCCGCGCGAGCTGCATATGAGGAGGGCGTGGTCCCGGGCGGCGGCAAGGCGCTTCTCGCGCTCGTGCCTGCGCTCGAGGAGCTCGCCGCCTCGCTTGACGGCGATGAGCGCGCGGGGGCTCGCATCGCCGCGCAAGCCTGCTCGGCCCCGCTGAGGCGCATTGCGGAAAACGCGGGCGTGAGCGGAGCGGTTATCGCCGAGAGATTGAGGGAAATGCCCGAGGGCCATGGCTACGATGCCTCCGCGAATCGCTTCGTCGACATGTTCGAAGCGGGCATCATCGACCCTGTGCGCGTGACGCGCTCTGCGCTCGAGGCCGCCTTCTCCGTGGCCGAGACGCTCCTGCTCACAGAGGCAGCCGTGAGCGAGGATGGCGCCGATCGGAGCCTGACCGAAGCCTTCGGAGGAAGGGGTTCTCGATGATAGACGAGGCCAGGTGGCGTGCGTATGTGATCGACTATCCCGTCGAGGTGTCGCGCGAGCGCGTCGAAGAGGAGCTCTACCTCATCCGGGCCGACCTCAAGCATCGGATGGTGTACGAGCAGATGTCCGGAGGCCCTGTTCATGCGTTTCCCGAAGCCGAGCTTGAAGAGCAGCGCGACCAGATCTTCGAGGCCGCGCTCTTCGAGGCCAAGGAGCCCTTGGTGCTGCGAAAACTCACCGACGAGCTCGACATAGAGGTGACTCCTGCGGAGCTTCTCGCCGAGGGGGAGGCCATCGCATCGCGCGATGGCTCGACGCTCGACGAGCTGAGGCGCTTCTTCGGCGAAGACCTTGCCCTGCTCGAGCGCGATGTCCGGGAGTGCAAGATCAAGGAGCAGGTGCTCGCGCAGTAAGCGTGCGATACCCGCCGCTCAAGCCAAAAACGCTACCGTTTACCTGCGCAAATACATAGTTTTAGGTATCAAAGATACCCATCTGTACCCATAAACGGCCAAACGGGCCTTGTCGATACTTTCCACAGAGTGCGGTTTCGTCTTCGTGGAAAGGAGTCCCATGGACAAGGAAGCTTTGTTCGAGATGTCGTCCGACAGCTTGGAGGATGTTGAGCCACTGTCCGAGCTCATGGACCTCACCGATAAGGTGGCGGTCGTGAGCGGTTCTGTGGGCCTTGCCCTCTTCGTGGTGAACCGTCTCGCCGAGCTCGGCGCAAAGGTGGTCTTCGGCGCCCGCACCGAGGAATGGGGCGAGATGGCCCTCGAAGCGCTGGAGGACTTGGGCCGCGAGAACGTCGCCTACAAGCAGTTCGACACGCGTAACGTTGCCGAGTGCGAGGAGCTCGTGAAATTCGCCGAGGAGAAGTTCGGGCCCGTCGACATCTGCATTCCCGTTGCCGCAACTTGGCAGGCGCGTGCCTTCCTCGACATGGATGAGGAGCTCTACGACGACGTCGTCGACACCGACATGAAGGGCCAGTACTTCTTGGTCCAGGCCTGCGCACGTTCGATGGTGCGCGCCAAGCATGGCGGCAAGATCGTCACCATCGCATCCGTTGCCTATCGCGGCGAGGATATGACCAAGCTTGCGATGATGACCCATTACAACGCAGCCAAGGCAGGCGTCGTCGGCATGACGCGCGGCATTGCCAAGGAGCTCAAGCAGTATGGCATCAACGTCAACTGCGTCGCACCGGGCGCGATGGTGACCCCTGGCGCCATCGCAAACTGCCTCGAGACCACCGAGCGCTACGGCGAGGAGTGGCAGCACGACCAGATGAGCCTCTCCGATGCCCCCGTGGCATCAACGCCCGACATGATGGCCCGCATGATCGTGGCCATGTGCACGGGCCTCTCCGATTTCATGTACGGCAAGGTCATCGACGTGGACGGCGGTGCCGGACTTAGCTTCCAGGAAAAGCCCTGGAGCTACACGATGGACGGCGGCCTTCACGCCTAGCGTTTCCAGTTGGGATCTGCCCGCGCAAGCGGGATGTAGACAAGTGCGTTCAAAGAGAAGGGAAGAACCATGGCCATCAGCAGCAAGAGCAAGCTCCGTGAGATTCTCGAGGACGAGCGCGCCGTTGCCATCATCGACGAGTACGTCCCGGGCTTTGTGTCCAATCCCGAGCTTGGCCCCGTGGCCGGCATGAAGATGAAGACCCTCCTCAAGTTCCCGCAGGTTGGCCTTCCCAAGGAGAC
>CACZNT010000219.1 GCA_902782635.1 uncultured Coriobacteriaceae bacterium | reverse complement strand
TACATCGTGATGGAGTACCTGCGCGGAACCGACCTCAAGACGGGGATTCGCAAGCACGGCGCACTCGACTGCCGCAAGGTCGCCCAGATCGGCTCCCAGATCTCGCAGGCGCTCACCGTCGCCCACAAGCACGACATCATCCACCGCGACGTCAAGCCGCAGAACATCATGGTCCAGCCCGATGGCAACATCAAGGTGATGGACTTCGGCATCGCTCGCGCCAAGAACAGCCACCTCACGGCCGACAATTCGGTGCTGGGCACCGCCCACTACGTCTCGCCCGAGCAAACCCAGGGCAAGGACCTCGGCCCCACGTCCGACATCTACTCGCTGGGCATCGTAATGTACGAGGCCGCCACGGGGCAGGTGCCCTTCCAGGGCGACGACGCCATCTCCGTGGCCATCAAGCAGGTGAACGAGCAGCCCGTGCCGCCGAGCCAGCTCAACCCGAACGTCGACCCGCAGCTCGAGGGCATCATCCTGCGCTGCATGCAGAAGAATCCGGCCGACCGCTTCCAGACGGCCGAGGAGCTCGCGCGCACGCTGCGCGACTACCTCGCCGGGCGCATCGCGGCCGTCAACAACGCCACCGCCGTGGTGCCCACGCCGATGGCCACCTCGGTGCTTCCCGCCGATGGCGCGGCCACGCAGGTGATGGGGACGGCCGCCACCACGCCCATCCCCGCGCACAACGCTCGCATCCAGGCTGTGAGCGCCACCGAGGCCGCCCGCGAGGCCCAGGAGGCCAAGCGCAAGTCGCACCGCAAGCGCCGCGTGTTCGGCGTCATCTTCGGGCTCCTGGCGCTCGCCGCCGCCGTCGCCGTGGCCTGGACGCTCTTCGGCCGCGGCACCGAGACGCGCACCGTTCCCAACCTCATCAACCTCACGCGCGACCAGGCCATCGAGGAGATCGAGCGCGACGGCTTCTTCGAGGTGGGCACCGTGAAGCAGGAGTACTCCGACAGCTTCGAGGTGGGCCGCGTCACCGACCAGGACCCGGGTGCCAACAAGACGGGGACCAAGGGGCAGAAGATCAACATCGTCATCTCCAAGGGCGAGGCCCCGGCAGCCGACGTCACCGTGCCCGACCTGCTCAACAAGACGCCGGCGCAGGCCGAGGAGGAGCTCACCAAGGCCGGCCTCAAGAGCCAGGCGGGCGAGCTGGTGTTCTCGGACAAGGTGGAGAACGGTCATGTCGCGGCGCAGTCCATCGAGGCGGGCAAGACGGTGAAGGCCGGCACGACGGTGGTCTACCAGCTCTCCAAGGGACCCGAGATGGTGGAGGTGCCCTACGTGGTGGGCCGCGGCGAGTCCACGGCCACGACTGCCCTCGAGGAGGCGGGCTTCGTGGTGGCGCACAACGGCTACCAGTACTCCGACACCGTGGCCTCCGGCCTCGTGATCTCGCAGTATCCCACCGGCTCGCAGGTGAAGGGGACGACGGTGACGATCACCGTCTCGATGGGCCCGGAGCCGCAGCCCGAGCCCACGCCGGCGCCCGATTCGTCCGACACGTCTGGTGACGACACCTCCGGCGGGGACTCCTCCGGCAGCGACACGAGCGGTGACGGGTCGTCTTCGGGCGATGGGTCGTCATCCGGCGACGGCTCCTCCAGCGGCACCGACACCACCACGACCGGCTAGCCACCGGCCAAAAACCTGACAAAGGGGACAGTCCCAACTGTCATGACAAAGGGGACTGTCCCCTTTGTCATATCTAGCGGCGGGCGCGGAAGAAGGAGCGCAGGAGCTCGGCCGACTCGTCCGCCAGCACGCCGCCCTCCACCTCGAACTCGTGGTTGAGGCGCTCGTCGCAGCTCACGTCATAGAGGGTGCCGAGCGCGCCGCCCTTGGGGTCGAACGCGCCGAAGACGCAGCGGTCGATGCGCGCGTTCACCATGAGGCCCGCACACATGAGGCAGGGCTCGAGCGTCACGTAGACGGTGCAGCCCGTGAGGCGCCAACGGCCCAGCACGCGCGCGGCCTCCTCCATCGCCCGGAATTCCGCGTGGGCTGCGGGGTCGGCATCGGCCTCGCGACGGTTGTGCGCGCGGGCCACCACCTCGCCATCGCAGGTGACGACGGCGCCGATGGGAACCTCCCCCTCCTCGGCTGCCAGCCGGGCCTCCTCGAGCGCCAGCATCATCATCTGCCGATCGAAGTCGGTGCCGTGGCCGCCTTCGAGCTCGTGGCCGTGCGTCTGCGCGACATCATCCATGTGAACCTCCTCGTCCCTATGGTAGCCGCACGCCGGCCGGGCGCACGTGTGAGACAATCTATGGGTCGTATCCAAACCCTGCTTGGGAGGCGCCATGATCCGCACCGTCTGCCTGAATCCTGCCATCGACAAGACCGTCCACGTGCCCGGCTTCGCACTTGACGAGGTCAACCGCATCACCGAGCTGCGCGTGGACGCCGGAGGCAAGGGAATTAACGTCTCTAAGGTTGTGGACGCGCTCGGCGGGAGCACGCGCGCCTACGCGCTGCTCGCGGGCCATGCGGGCGAGATCATCCGCAGTCTCGTCGAGGAGATGGGCGTCGAGCTCGTCTCCGTGGACGTGCCCGGCGAGACGCGCACGAACCTCAAGGTGGTCGACGCCGAGCTGCACACCAATACCGACATCAACGAGCCGGGCTCGCCGGTGAGCGCCGAGGACCTGCAGCGGCTGCTCGACGTCGTCGTGGCCGACATCGAGCCGGGCGACACGGTGGTGCTCGCAGGCTCCATCTGCAAGGGCGCGCCCACGGACACCTACGCCACCTGGGTGCGCGCCTGCCGCGAGGCCGGGGCCAAGGTGTTCCTCGATGCCGACGGCGCCGTGCTCGACGCGGGCATCGACGCCGGGCCGACGATGATCAAGCCCAACGACCACGAGCTCTCGGGGATGGTGGGCCGCGAGCTGCCCGAGCTCGCCGACATCGACGCCGCCGCGCGCGAGGTCATGGCCCGCGGCGTGGAGTGGGTCTGCGTCTCGATGGGCGGCGAGGGCGCGCTCTTCGTGACGCCGGAGACGACCTATCGCGCCACGTCGCCCAAGGTGAAGGTGGGCTCGACTGTGGGCGCGGGCGACTCCGTGGTGGCTGCCATCGCCTATGCGCAGGATGCGGGCCTCTCGATGGAGGAGACCATCCGCCTGGCCGTGGCCACGGGCGCAGCCAACGTGAGCATGTCGGGCACGCAGGCGGCGCCGCGCGAGCTGGTGGACTCGCTGCTCGACCAGGTTGGCATCGAGGTGCTGTAGACGTAGACTGTTTTGTTGCCATGGAGGAGTGGCAGAGCGGTTGAATGCGGCGGTCTTGAAAACCGTTAGGCGGGTCTCCCGTCTCGAGGGTTCGAATCCCTCCTCCTCCGCCAGGTAACGCAGGGCCCCCAGCAATGGGGGCCTTTCTCATGATGGAGGTTGCAGACGCGGACATCCCTCCTCCTCCGCCAGGTAACGCAGGGCCCCCAGCGATGGGGGCCTTTTCATGTCCCCCTGTCCCCCTTGCCTTGCGGATGGCTACGAAACGAAGTATTGCGGCTGAGTTATCGGGTTCGTCTGGTATCGGGCAGAGAATCTGCAGGTCGCAGATGGCCTCTACTCGTTAGGACGCAGAACTTAGCCGCAATACTTCGTTTCGTAGCCATCCGGTCACGACAAGGGGGCTGTCTCCTTCGTCATGCAGCGGGGTATACTTCTCGCAGGTAAGCCAACGTCAAGGGAGGCGTCATGAGCCCGATCATCGCTGTCCTCATCGTCCTGGTGGTGCTCGCACTGGGCTACGTCATGCTCAACAACAACATCATCCAACTGCGCAATCGCATCGACAACGCCTGGCAGACCATCGACACCCAGCTCCAGCGCCGCAACGACCTCATCCCCAACCTCATCGAGACGGTGAAGGGATATGCCGCCCACGAGTCGGGCACACTGGAGGCCGTGGTCAACGCCCGCAATTCCGTCCTCAGCGCGCCCTCGCGCGAGGCCAAGATGGCAGCCGAGGGCGAGCTCGCCGGTGCGCTCCGCCAGCTGTTCGCGCTGGCCGAGAGCTATCCGGACCTCAAGGCCAACACCAATTTCCAGCAGCTCCAGACCGACCTCGGCGACACCGAGAACCGCATCGCCTACGCGCGCCAGAGCTTCAACGACTGCGTGCTCAACTACAACAACGCCATCCAGACGTTCCCGGGCAGCCTCATCGCCAGCATCGGCGGTCACACCCCCATGCAGGGCTTCGTCGCTGACGACGCTGCGCGGCAGGTTCCCGAGGTGAAGTTCTAGGACTACGCAAGATAAAGATCGTACTGGGCCATCTCGAAAGGGGTGGCCCGTTCTTTTGCTCATGACAGCCGGCGGCTGCTGGGGCGAGCGCAATGTCCCATAGGTTTACCTATGGGGTTCTGAACGGGAACGCCGCCAAACGGCCCATCCAGTACGAAGTCCCATAGGTTTACCTATGTAGTTCTGGCAACCTGACAAGTTACCCGGGCATCTGTCAGGTTCGGGGTGACGGTGGCACCTGGCGAGTTAAGCCTGACAGTTGCCCGGATAACTTGTCAGGTCTGCCCGTGAGCACGTCCACTTGTCGAAGTATGCAAATGCATCATTAGTGTGCAAATGTTCAATCCTTGGTATAGTTGATGGAACACGTGGCGAAGGGAAATCCATGGGCCAACGCGTCACCATCCAAGACATTGCCGACGAGCTCGGCCTCTCAAGGAACACCGTCTCGAAGGCGCTCAACAACTCCGATGGCCTGGCCGATGCCACGCGCGACCGCGTGCTCCGCAAGGCCATGGAGATGGGCTACAAGCAGCTCGCGTTCGCCAGCTCGCTCATGGCCATGGCGCAGGGCGAGCGCCCGCACACCTTCCTCGGCGCGAGCCCCGAAAAGCGCGAGGTGGCCCTCTTCAGCACCGTCTACCTGCAGGGCCCCCACTTCGCCTCGCTCATGCTCGACGCCTTCCAGCGCGAGCTCTCCCAGCTGGGCATCATCCTCAACACCCACCGCGTGAGCGAGGAGGACATCCTCAAGCACACCCTGCCGCTCACCTTCGATCGCGATCGCTCGCTCGCCATCGTCTGCGTCGAGATGTTCGATCGCTCCTACGACGAGATGCTCTGCTCGCTCGGCGTCCCAACGCTCTTCGTGGACGGCCCGGCGCGACTCCACGGGGAGAACCTCCCCTCCGACCAGCTCTACATGGAGAACACCTCCCAGATCCAGCGTGTGGTGCACGACCTCGCGGCCGACGGCTGCACGAGCATCGGCTTCATCGGCAACTGGGAGCACTGCCAGTCGTTCTTCGAGCGCTACTCGGCCTTCCAGCTTGGCACGCACATGGAGGGCCTCGAGGTAGACCCGCGCCACTGCATCCGCCAGAACTACGCGGACGGCATCGAGAAGATCCTCGCCGAGAATAATTCGCTGCCCGACGCGTTCATCTGCGCCAACGACTTCGTCGCGCTCGACGCCATGCAGGCGCTGCGCACGCTGGGCTACGAGATCCCGCGCGACGTCGCCATCGTGGGCTTCGACGACTCGGCCGAGTCGCGTCGCTCCATCCCGCCTCTCACCACCGTCCACATCCACACGCAGGTGATGGCCTACGCCGCAATCGAGCTCCTGCGCTCGCGCCTCGAGGAGCCGAGCCTGTACTTCCGCCAGGTCTACACCGACACCGAGCTCATCTACCGCGCCTCCACGAAGCGCGCCTAGCAGCGGAGGGGCCTGGCCATGGCGTCGATATTCTCATATGACAGCAAGGTGGGGCGCATCTTCATGCGCATCGCCGAGGCCTTCTACCTCAACCTGCTCTGGCTCGTCTGCTCGTTCCCCATCTTCACCATGGGGGCGGCCACCTGCGCGCTCTACTCGGTGACCATCAAGATGGCCGAGAACCGCGAGGGCGACATCCGCCAGCAGTTCTTCCGCGCCTTCCGCGACAACTTCAAGCAGGCGACGCAGGTCTGGCTCGTCCTCCTCGGAATCGGCGCCTTCCTTGCCGCCGACGTCTACGTCCTCCAGCGCCTGCGCGCCGCGAGCACCGGCGCGCCCGCGATCTTCTGGACGATAGTGCTCGCCATCGTCATCGCGGCAATCATCGCCTACGTGGTGGAGCTCCTTTTCGTGTTTCCGCTCATCGCCACGGTGGAGAACGACAACATCTCGATGATGAAGAACGCCCTGCTCATCGGCACCCACTACCTCAACTGCACCATCATGGTATTTGGCCTCCACTTCCTCATGATGGTGATTGCCGTGAGGTTCTTCACCCCCATCCTGATACTCGGCGAGGGGCTCGTCGCGCTGGGCAGCTCCTACCTCTTCGCGCCCGTGATGCGGGCCGTCACCACCAAGCCCGATGGCACGCGCGCCACGGCGGATGACATCGAGTCTGCCGAGGCTGCAGCCGAGGCAGAGGCCGCTGACGGCGAGCAGGAGCTGGGGTCGTGAAGCTCCCCGAGCACGAGCGCCAGGCCCACCGCGAGGCCTTCCGCGCCATGAGCCTGCCCGAGAAGGCCGGCTACATCCTCGCCTACTACAAGCTCCCCCTCGTCATCGCCCTCATCGCGCTCGTGGCGCTGGGCACGGCCGTGAAGCAGATCGTCACCCACCGCGATATGGTGCTCTACCTGGCCTATGCCAACGTGAGCATCCCCGAGCAGGATGACGACGAGCTCGCGGCGGGCTTCCTCGAGCATCAGGGCGCCGACCCGGCGCGCTGCGACGTCTACCGCTATCGCGACCTCTACCTGGCAGACCCCGAGCAAACCGCCGACCACCAGTACTCCTACGCCTCGCGCCTCAAGGTGCTCGCGGTGGTGGACGCCAAGCAGCTCGACGTCGTCATCATGAACCACGACTCCTACGACCTGCTCTCGGCCTCCGGCTACCTGCTCGACCTTGAGGAGGCCCTGGCCGGGCGCCCTGACCTGCAGGCGCAGGCGCAGGGGAACCTCTGCCGCAACGTGGTGGTGCTCTCGGACAACAAGGTGGAGGTTGACCTCGGCGAGGCAGATGCGTACGAGGCCGTCACCGAGGAGCATGCCAACGCGCTCGAGGCGACCGATCTCCTGGGCGGCAGCGAGTACCTCACAGGCGACGTCTACCTGGGGATCATCGGCAATACGCCGCGCCTGGAGGAGTCTCTCGACTTCGTGGAGTACCTCTACCAGCGCTGATTCGCCCGTACGCGGGGCTCCAGCTTGCCGCACCGCCAGGCCATCGGCCCTACAGCTCGCCCTCCCAGTGCCCGAAGGCGTTGACGATGCGCGTGCCCGTGGGGTGGGCGTGCTCGCGATCCAGCCGCCCGTAGTTGAGGTGCACGTGCCCGCAGAGCATGAGGCGCGGCCTCAGCACCGTGAGCAGCCAGTTGAAGCACTCGAAGCCGCGGTGCGGGATGTCGTCCATGTCGCCGTAGCCGCGCGGCGGGGCATGCGTCACCAGCACGTCGACGCCGCCTGTGAGCTTGGCCGTCATGGCCAGGAGCGCCGCATGCAGGAGCATCTCGCGCTCGGTGTAGCCCACGATGCCGTCGCGATAGAGCAGCGAGCCGTCCAGGCCCGCGATGCGCAGGCCGCCCACCTCCTCGATGCGGCAGTTGAGCGGGATGCCACCCATGTCGGCATAGCCCGCCTCGTCGGTGTCGTGGTTGCCGCGCACGTAGAGGAGCGGCGCGTTGGCCATGGTGGAGACGTAGTCGAGGTATCCCGGGCGCAGGTCGCCGCAGGAGATCACCGCGCCGAAGGGGCCAATGCTCCCGTTGGCGAGCTGGGCGCCGAGCAGGCTCTCTTCCGCATCGGAGACGGCGAGGATCCTCATCGCTCACCTGCCCCGGCACCGTCATCGGCAGGGATGACGCCCGACGCCTCCACGGCGCGGCGCCCGTCATCAGAGAGCTCGTAGCGACGCGGCAAGCGGCCGGACACGTTTGCGGCGAGCCAGCTCATCGAGGCCAGCTCCTCGTCGGGAAGCTGGTCCTGGCCAAGCTCGCGCCGCACGCGACCCCCCTGGTCGACGATGCGCGCGTCGAAGGGCAGCAGGGCCCCGCCGGCAACCGCGTTCCCCAGGGCGTCCACGAGGCGCCGATGTCCCTCGGCCAGCTCCTCGGAGCACTGGATGCGCACCACCCCCGACCCCATGCCCGGCCAGTAGTTGCGCGCATGGTCGCGGGTCGCCTTGGCGTCCTTGCCCCAGCTCTCGTCGCGAATCGCGCGAGCGATGAGAGCGTAGTAGCGGCTCCAGTCCCAGACGGGCATCGCGGCAATCCCCATCGTGCCGTCCTCGGCCACGGTGCAGAGGCCGCAGGGCTTCTCGTCGTCTGCCGGGTCGGAGAAGTCCAGGCCCGAGAGCACGCTCACCCCGGCCGCGCGCATCGCGGCGCGCCAGTCCACGGCGTCCGACGTCACCCATTCCAGGTGGATGGTCGCCTCGGGATCGATCATGGCGGCGCCGAGCGCGAAGGCGTTGATCTCACTCATGGCGCCGTAGATGGGCGAGACGGCCAGATAGCCTATCTGGTGGTTCGTCGCCAGGCAGGCCGCGAGCGCCCCCAGCACGAATTTCGCCTCGTACATGCGCGCGTAGAAGGTGCGGACCTTGTCGCTTGAGAGCTTGATGGAGCAGTTCACGAAGCGGGCCTTGGGGTGGGCGACGGCGGCACGCAGCGTCTGCTCGAACTGGCGCGGCGACACTGTCACCACGAGGTCGGCGTCGTCGGCGAGGGCGCTCTCGACGGCCTCGGCGAAGCTCTCCTCGTCGGAACATCCCGCATACGCGCTCGTGCGCACGAGCGCCTCGTCGTCTTGCGAGAGCGCCTCGCGCCCCAGCTCGTGCAGGGCGATCCAGCCCGAGGTCTGCGGGGTCTTGTCGTAGATGAAGGCGAGGTGCACGGGACGCCTGCCCACCACCTGGCGCACGGTGCTCCGGATGGAGGGAACGACGCCCTTGGCCTCGGGAAGCTCGCTCGCATAGGCGATGGGCTCGTCCTGCGAGGCCACCTTGAGCTCGCCCATGATGGCGCGGATGCGCTCAGACATCTTCCCCTCGCCGGCCGCGAGCGGGTCGGACGTGGCGTAGGCCTGCAGGTAGACGAGGAAGGCGTCTGCCGCGCTCGCGCCGGCGCGCGCCGCCTTCTTGCCCTCGTAGGCACGGCTGAACAGGGCGAAGGCGCTCCTCAGGCGCTGCACCTGCTCGGTGGGCCAGGGCTCGTCGAGGCTGCGCCCCAGGAGCTTGGCCATGCGCAGGTAGGAGCCGGGCTTCGAGAAGTCGAGGCCGTAGAGGGGGCAGACGGCCCAGAAGCGGAGGAACTCGTCGTAAGCTTCCGCCTCGGGCGTGCCATGCGCGGGCATGATGCGCGTCACCTGCGCGTCGATGGCGGCCATGCCGAGGAAGCGCGCCACCGAGACGCGCTTGTTGCCCTCCAGCACGTAGAAGCGCTGCAGGTACTCGTACACCCGGATGGGGTCGGATATGCCCTCCTCGAGCTGATGGGCGAGCAGCGCCTCCCACTTGGTGGAGAACTCGCTCCCCTCCTCGGCGATGGGCAGGAAACCGCACGAGAACATCCCCTGCCGGCCGCGCGTGACGGTGCCGCCCACGAGGGAGAGCGGGATCTCCATCGTGCCGAGCGATGCCATGGAGAGACGCTGCCAATCGGGGCAGGCGTCGTCGAGCGCACGCGGATAGGGGAAGCCCCCGCGCGAGAACGCCTCGTCAACCTGCTTGAGGCCCATCTTGCGCGCACGCGCGTACTCTCCCACCACCGTTTCCAAGAAGCGCCTCCTGCCAGCCTGCCAAGCAGGCCAAATAGCCTACGAATGCTCGATGGAGTACTCGTGGGTCGCGAGGTCGCAATCGAGCAGCGCCCAATCATCGCCCGAGCTGCGCTTGATTGTCAACCTGCCCGCGCAGGGTATCGAGACCTCCATATCGCCCTCGATGGCGAAGGCGGGATGCGTGTTCCGCAGCTCCATGAGGCGCAGAACCTCGCGCACCACGGGGCGCTCGACCTCGGCGGCCACCTCGTCCTTGGAGTAGTAGTGGCGATTGATGTTGCGCCCCTCCTTGGTGGACTCGAGGAGCTCGATGTCGTTCTTGCCGGCGAGGAGCCCCACGTAGTACACCATGGGGATGCCCGGCGCGAACATCTGGATCGCGCGCGCCATCGCATAGGCCGCGTCGTCGTTGCCCAGGGCGCCGTAGTAGGTGGTGTTCACCTGGTAGACGTCGAGGTTGTTGTAGGCCTCGGTGTTGTAGATGCGCTTGACGTTGGCGCCCTCGCTGAACATCCGCTCCTTCACCCATTCGGTGTCCTCGTCGGGCAGGAGGTCTTTCACGTCGACGATGCCCAGGCCGTCGTGGGTGTCCAGCGTGGTGAACTGGTGCTTGGGGCTCATCTCGAGCCAGCGCTTGAGGTGGGTCCCGTCGCCGGAGTATAGGGCGTGCAGCGTGAGCACGGGCAGGGCGAAGTCGTACACCCAGTAGCCCATCTCGGAGACCTTCATCTGCATGGTGTAGTGCTCGTGGATCTCGGGCAGCACCATCACGTCATCGCCCAGGATGGCCTGCATCGCGTCCAGGAGCTCGCTCGTCTCCGGCTGCACGAAGAAGCAGCTCGTGCCCGGCTTCTTGCAGGCGTAGGCGAAGGCGTCGAGGCGCACGATGGAGGCATTGTTGGCCACCATGTGCTCGAGCGTCTCGGCGAAGAAGCGCTGCGCCCGCTCGGAGCGCACGTTGATGTCGATCTGCTCCTCGCCAAAGGTGCACCAGACCTTCTCGGGCGCGCCCGCCACCTCGACCTCCACGTAGGGAGCGCGCGGCTTGCGCTTGTAGATGGCATCCACCTGCTCGGGCGTGGGGAAGCCACCTTCGGCTGCCCAGAAGTCCTTGTAGCGGATGAAAAAGTCGGCGTACTCGGACTCGTCGCCCTTGGCCAGGAAGTCCTGGAAGGCGGGCGACTGCCGCGAGATGTGGTTGATCATGAAGTCGAACATCAGGTAGCGGCGCTCGCCGATGGCGCGCACGTCGTCCCAGCTCCCGAAGGCGGGGTCGACGATGTCGTAGCGCAGCGGGGCGAAGCCGCGGTCGGCCGAGCTCGGGAAGAACGGCAGGATGTGCACGCCGCCCACCGCGGCGTCGAAGTAGGTGTCGAGCAGCTCGCGCAGGTCGGCGAGGTTCTCGCCGAGGCTGTCGCCATAGGTGATGAGCATGCACTTGTTGTTGAGCTTCATCGGTCCTCCCGTGGTTGGCTGTGTCCCCAAAAAGGGGGCGACGCCGCCCGAGACAGGAAGGGACGGCGCCGCAGGGGGATGGAAGTTGCCTGATGCCGGACTAGAAGTCGTAGCTCTTGCAGACCGGCTCGTTGGCCGCGGCAGACTCCGCGTCGTACCAGATGAGGTTGTTGCCCGTCTCCTTGTCGAAGAGCTGGATGAGGTCGGGCTTCGTGGTGAAGTTGATCTCGGCGCCCATCGAGACGTCCGCCGTGAGGTCGACGG
>CACZNT010000218.1 GCA_902782635.1 uncultured Coriobacteriaceae bacterium | reverse complement strand
GTGGATGACGCCGGATATGTCCGAGACCATGACGTCGGAGCGCCTGAGCACCTCGTAGTTGTCGCGGTCGAAGTTCCACGAGAGATGCTCGCCCTCGGGGAAGCGCGCCATGAGCTCATCCATCATCTCACGCTCGGAGGTCATCGACTGCGGATGCGGGCGGATGATGACCTCGAAGCCCGTGTCCACCAGGCTCTGGATGATGCGCTCGCCGTAGCGCTTGAGCAGGCCGTTCGGCCCCCAGGTGGGTGCGAGCAGCACGGTGGTGCGGCCGTCGTCGGGCAGCGTGCCATCGCCGGCCAGGCGCTCGGCCATCGAGTCCATGTAGGTGCAGCCCACGATTGCCAGGTCCTTGGCGGGGATGCCGCGCTTGGCCTCGAGCTCGCGGATCTCGCCTATCTGGTACTCGTTGGACAGGAGCACGGCGTCGAAGAAGTCCAGGCCGAACATCCGGTACCAGGCGGCCGTGCTCGTGGCGTGCAGGATGTGCGCGTAGAACGAGACGTCCTTCGAGCGCTTCCACTGGTACACCTCGAGGCCGGGCGTGGTGGCCAGGCAGATGTCGGCGGACATCATGTTGAGGCGCGCGAACGCCTTGTTCCCCTCGCCGATGAACTCGCAGGCCACATGCTCGTAGTTGGCCTCGAGGGCCGGATCGTCGGGCGAGGCCGTCCAATAGGCCGTGCGCACGCCGCGCCGCTCGAGCTCGTCGCAGATGGGCTCGAAGACGTTCCAATAGCGCTTGTCATCCGCGAAGATGACCACCGGGATCCGCTCGTCGCTGGCATGCGCGCCCGCCCCGCCCGCAAGCATGAACTTCAGGCGGATGGCGAGCCTGCGGAAGAAGAAGTAGCCCGCGCTGAGGAGGCCGATGAACAGCGTGAAGAGCATGCTGCCAGTGCCAGGGTCGATGTAGGAGGCGGCGCGCGCCATGTGCTGTGCGATCATCATGCGCGTCACCTACTCGACCTTCTGCCAGTTGTCCATGTCGAAGATGTCATCGTGCACCGAGTACCAGGGCGATCCAGAGGTGTCGAAGGTCGTGCCGTTGTTCACGTCGACGCCCCAGTTGTGCGACATGGTGACCATCTGATCATGCGCGGTCTTCTCGTCCATATCCACAGGCTCTCCCGTGAAGGGATTGACTGGGTCGCTGATGATGCCTTCCATCGCCAGCGTCGGCACGTCGGCGTTCGTCATGAACTCGTCGGAGGTGTGGAAGCCGTGCGCGTCGAAGTCCTTCACGAGCAGCATCGGATTCACGCGTTCCACGTCGAACTCCCCGTCCTTCGTGAGCTCAGGGAACTGCTCGAGGCCGAAGCCGTGGTCGGCCACGATGATGATGCGCGTGTTGTCGTAGACGCCCTCAGCACGCATCCAGTCGAGCCACTCCCCCACCAGGAGGTAGGACGCCATGTTCACGTGATAGCAGGCCAGGCTCTCCCAATACTTGTCCATGTCCATCGTCACGCCGTCGAGGGTAAAGCGCGACATGTCCTCAAGACCATCGTTGTTGATGGTGGGCGAAAGCTTGTAGTCGGGGAGCTGCAGGGGCCAGGGCTCATGGGGAAGGCCGTTTGCGATGAGCAGGAATCTCGCCGCCCCCTTGTCGGCTGTGCTTATGTCGGGCAGCACGTCAAGCGTCGCATACTCGGCAATTTGCGCGGGTCCCGCAGGGGCGGTCGAACCATACGGAATCATGTAGGTGCCGCCGGTGTAGTAATAGGCCTTAAGCGCATCCGGGAGAACCTTGAGCAGCGAGTATCGGCAGTAGTCCATGGGGCCGGCCATGTAAGTACGCACGCCATAGCGCTCGTCCATGAGGTGCGAGTAGGCGCCTGCCATGTTGTACGCCTCGACGCCCTCCATGCCATCGTAGATGGAGAGGTCGGGAACGAACTCGTAGTTTGCGTAGGGAGCGTCGACGACCACCGTCTCGTAGCCTGCCCGCGAGAACAGCGTGGGCATGAGCTTGAGCGCCTCGTTGTGCTTGTCCTTGAGCAGCTCATCCGGACGGGCGTTCATCGCCTGCGGCGTGTACTCGTAGCCGCCGTAGATGGGCGGGGCGCCGTAGTTCGTGTGGCCACCGAACGAGATGGTGTTGGGGTAGTAGGTGAAGCCGTCGAAGGTCTCCTTGAGCTCGGGACGCTCCTGGAGGATGTAGGGGAATTGCAGTGAGATGGCTCTGTCGAGGAAGAGGACCACGACATTGCGCCTGGACTTAGAGAGCGGGAACACCTTGCGCAGGGAGCCGTCGGTCTCGAAGAAGTCTTCCGCCATGTTGCGGGCAGTGACCTGCACCGCATCGTAGCTGTCGTTGATGGCCAAGATGTTGGGCACGCAGAGGGCCGCCGTCGCGATGAGCGCAATGGCGAGTGCAGGACGCAGGACCTCCCTGCGATGTCGACGCACGAGGAAGAGCACCGTGCCGCCAACAGCGAGAGCCGCCAGGTTGAGAAGCTGGATCGGCCAGGGGAAACCCACCGGGTTGTCAAATACCAGCATGGCCGAAAGTGTGCCCATCCCCTTGCCGAAGAAGAAGTAGTCGATGAGGGCGCAGGCGGCCAGCATTACCATTGCCAAGCTAAAGACCTCGCGACGCCGGGCATCCGAAAGCACGAAGTATATGCCTACCCAGAGGACGAACATGCCAGCCCAAACGAGCAGGCCCTCCAAAATTGAGCCCGTAGGGTTCTTGGGCTGGACTATCGACATAAACTCCGTAGGCGAGTCGGCGATGAGCGCAGACGGAATGAGAAGTCCCATGAGCACCGTGAGGAGCCCCGCCGCGAGGAAGAACTCCGCGGTGGGTTTGCCGCCTGGAGCGGCAGGCGCTTCCTGCCGCGCTGTCCCATCCGCAGGCGAGGCCTCATCCGCACGCAGGCGGGAGAAGGCCCGCACCCAGAACAGCTCGAAGACCACAAAGCATGCTCCCAGCATGGCAATGGTGCGGATGGTCGCAAACCTACCCGAGAGCATCGCCCAGCCGAAGCCGAGCAGCACGACCGCCTGCGCCAGGGCCAGTGCCCAGCGGCGCGGGTGGGGCAGGACCTTCATGAAGACGTTCTTGAGCAGCGAGAAGAGCTGGTTGCAGGTCCAGTAGAAGACGAGGCCGGAGGGGCTGTCGTAGAGCAGGAAGAGGAAGAGGCCCGCGAGCAGGTAGGCCTGGGCCTTGTCGCGCAGGGGGTGACCACGCGTGTAGAGCGCCGTGGAGGCGCAGTTGAGCAGCGTCATCAATATGGGAAGGAGGTTGACGGCCTGACCGCCGATGCTCAGGAGGCCGTCCGGCGCCCCGAGGTCGCACAGGAAGAGGAAGCTGGCGCCCTGCAACAACGCAAGATGCGAGAGGTAGTTGTAGGCAGCGATGAAGAAGGGGATCTGGAGCAGCAGGGAGAGCGAGCCCACGAGGGCCTGCATGGGTCTGTAGCCCTGCTCGTTGTAGTAGGCCGTGAGCATCATGTACTGCTCGTCGCCCTTGAAGTGCTCCTTGATGTGGGAGACCCAGCGCTCCATGCTCCTCTGCTTGGCGAGCTCGCGCTCCTGCTGGTCGTCGGCCATCTTGTAGAGCGGGAGGCACAGCAGGTTCACGATGATGCTCACACCGACGATGGAGATGCCGGGGCTATCCGTCATGTGGTGGAACAGCCCGAAGACCAGCTCGATGAGCATGACGATGGGCTGGACGACTATGTTGTAGAGGGCATCGAGCATAACGTGGGTTCTGATGTGGGGTGATTGGGCTCAACCATGATAGCACCCCCATACTGTGCAAGAAGGGGCGGGGTCTTTTCCACATAGGACGCTCCGATATGGAATAAGGTCTACCCTTTTCCCGCATTTCGCGTTAAGTCATGTGTTACGCAACTGCGCCAAAGCTGTGTATTTTGGAAATCCTTTAGGTTGATTGGCTACCATTGTCCAAGTATGCACGTCACCGGCGGGTGCGCCCGCCCAAAAGGAAGGCACCTCTTGGCGCTATTCGGCAAGAAGGACACCGAGCTGCAGGCCGAGGAGCTCTCACGCGAGATTTCCGTCGACCATTACGTCGCCATGCGCGAGAAGGGCGCGCGCAAGCGCCTTTGGGGCGGCATCGCCGTGGCCCTGCTGGCAGTTGTGGCCATTGCGGCCGCAATCGGCATGGCCTACCTGCAGGACATCAACACGCGTCTCTCCTCCGGCGTCTCCGAGACCCTCAAGCAGACGCTCACCACCACCGAGGTCGGCGAGCCGTTCTACATGCTGCTGCTGGGCGTCGACAAAAACCACGACCGCATCAACGACCCCGAGTACGGCGCCGAGGACAGCGCCTATCGCTCCGACTCCATCATGCTGGCGCGCATCGACCCCACCGCGAAGAAGGTCACCCTCGTCTCCATCCACCGCGACACCCTGGTGAACCTGGGCGAGCACGGCACGGAGAAGATCAACGCCGCCTACTCGCTGGGCGGCCCCACCTACGCGGTCAAGGTGGTCGAGGAGTTCGCCGGCGTGCCCATCTCGCACTACGCCGAGGTCGACTTCGACAGCTTCTGCATGATCGTCGACTCCATCGGCGGCATCGAGGTCGACGTGCCCGTGGATGTGTACGACCCGCAGTGGACCGGCGCAGACATCAAGGCCGGCGTGCAGATCGTCAACGGCGACCAGGCGCTGCAGCTGTGCCGCGCACGCCATGCCTACGACGAGTACGGCGACGGCGACCTATACCGCGCGGCCAACCAGCGCATGGTGATCGCCGCCATCGTGAAGAAGGTCATCCAGCAGGATCCCGCCACGATGGCCGGCACCGTGGGCCAGCTGGCCGACTCGGTGACCACCGACCTCTCCGTCACCGACATCATCGACCTGGCCGGCATGATGCGCGGCATCGACACCACGTCCGACATCTACAGCGGCATGAACCCCACCACCTCGCAGTTCGTGAACGAGACGTGGTACGAGATATGCGACGTGGCGGAGTGGCAGCGCATGATGAGTCGCGTGGCCAAGGGCCTGCCGCCGTACGAGACCATCGAGGACGACCCCACCACGGGCGTGGCCGGCAACGTCGGCTGGGAGGCAGGCGGCATTGCCGTGAGCGGCGAGGACGCCGTCACCGACGAGGACGTGCTCGATACCGTGGCCCCTGAATACGAGGGCTCGGTGCTGGTGCTCAACGCGGCAGGCGTGTACGGGCTGGCCGGGCGCATCTCGCAGAGCCTCAGCTCCTATGGCTTCACCTGCGACAAGGGCGATGCCGAGGAGATGGACCACACCGATACGCTCGTGGTGTACAACGGCGACGAGGCAATGGCACAGGCGAAGGCCGTGTCGGAGGCCCTCGGCGGCCAGCTCGAGATCGTGGCCAACGACGGAAGCTATCCCAGCTACTACGACGTGGTGGTCATCCTCGGCACCGACGTGGCATAGCGCCTAATCTCAGCATCTTCGCAGCCATCCTCGGCACGAAGCCGAGGCAAGGACGGCCACGCTACACGTTGAAGCGGAAGTGCATGACGTCGCCATCCGCGACGACGTAGTCCTTGCCCTCCATGCGGAGCCGCCCGGCCGCCTTGCATCCCTGCTCGCCGCCCAGCTCGACGTAGTCGTCGTAGCTGGCGACCTCGGCCTTGATGAATCCGCGCTCGAAATCGGAGTGGATGACGCCTGCCGCCTGCGGGGCCTTGGCGCCGATGGGCACCGTCCAGGCCTTGACCTCCATCTCGCCGGCCGTGAAGAAGCTCTGCAGGCCCAGCAGCTTGTAGGCCGCCTGCGCCAGCACCTCGAGGCCCGAGCGCTCCAGCCCCAGCGTCTCCAGGTACTCGGCTGCCTCCTCCGGCTCGAGCTCGGCAAGCTCCGCCTCGACCTTCGCGCTGATGGGCACCACCTCGGCACCGCCCACGGAAGGCGCCGGCTCGCCCAGCGCGTCCTCGTCGACGTTGGCCACGTAGAGCACCGGCTTCATCGTGAGGAGGAACAGGTCGCGTGCGGCCGCGCGCTCCTCGGGCGTCATGTCCAGGTCGGCCGCGCGGTTGCCCTCGTCGAGCCAGTCCTGGAGGCGCTTGGCGATGGCGAGCTTGGGCTCGTTGGCCTTGTCGCGCTTGGCCTCCTTCTCCAGCTTCGGGATCGCCTTCCCCAGCGTCCCCAGGTCGGCCAGCACGAGCTCGGTCTGGATGGTGTCGATGTCGCTCGCAGGATCGGAGCTCGACTCGTGGCGGATGACGTCCGGATCGGAGAAGTAGCGCACCACCTCGCAGATGGCATCGGTCTCGCGGATGTTGGCGAGGAACTGGTTGCCCAGGCCCTCGCCCTCGCTGGCACCCTTCACCAGGCCGGCGATGTCGACGAACTCCACCGTCGCGGGCACGATGCGCCCCGGGTGCACGATGTCGGCGAGCGCCTGCAGGCTCGCGTCGGGAACGTCAACCACGCCGACGTTGGGGTCGATGGTGGCGAAGGGGTAGTTTGCCGCCAGGCCGCCCTTCTTGGTGAGCGCGGTGAACAGCGTCGACTTACCCACGTTGGGAAGCCCCACGATGCCAATGGAAAGTGCCACGTCATTCCTCCTGTTCGTCTGGCAGATCGTCGGGGGCGGCGGCCTCCACATTGGGCGTCGCCTCCCCATCTGCTGAATCGTCTTCGTCGTCGAGCGCCTCGAGGAGCTCGAGCCCACGCATGAGCTTCTCGCGTCCCTGCTGCTTCAGGCGCTCGACCTCGGCGGCGTACTGCTCGCTCTTCGCGCGGCGCCCCTCGGCGTCCTCGTCGCGCACGATGAGGTCGGACACCGGGAACGGCTCCATCTCGAGCGCGCCCTCCTCGCAGGCCATCACGCATGCGCCGCAGCTCATGCAGTATGCCGGCTCCACCGAGAAGCGCCCGTTGACGTCGATGTCGGTGGCGTTCACCGGGCAGGCGCTCACGCAATCGCCGCAGATGGTGCACTTGCTCGAGTCGCAGGCCGGGGCCGTGAGCTCGAGGGCGTCGGCCAGCTCCGGCGCATCCTGCAGGGCCGCCATCGTGAGCTGGCGACGCTGCACCAAGAGGCGCCGCTTCTTGGACGTGGTGGCCTCGCCGCACACGTCGCGCAGCGTGCGCTGCAGGGCGTTGAGGCGCTCGGTATGCTTGCGCAGGTGCGAGGTGATAGCACGTGCGCTGAGCAGCATCGGATTGCCCGCCGTGGCCAGCGTCACGCCCGCGCCAAGCACGCGGTTCACGAACTGCTGGCGCTCGTAGGCGCGCTTCTTCTCGTGGTCGAGCTCGGCCTCCTCGGTCTCGAGCCCGATGCCGCAGCCGGCGAGCTCCTCGGCGATGGCGATGTTGGTGGAGTAGACCGTCTCCCCCGTCGTGGTGCGGCACCTGTCGCAGATGCCCATCGGCAGGTAGACGCTCAGGTTGGGGTACTCGGCGAGCAGCGCGAACCACGTCTCGGCCGCGACGACGCCCACGCATGGCAGCACGACCTCGTTGGCAAGCGGAAGGCGGCCGATTGCGCGCGTGCAAGTGATGTAGGCCACCTCGTGCGCGGCGGCCGCGCGGGCGATGCGGTCGTAGACGTTGCGCGGCGTGTAGTGGGTCTCGGTAATGGCCTCGAACGGGCAGACGGAGACGCAGAGCCCGCACATCCTGCAGTCCTCGGTGATGGAGAGCTTGTTGTCCTCGATCCGGATGGCGTCCACGGGGCAGACGTCCAGGCACAGCGAGCAAGCGCGCTCGTCCTTCGTGCGGCAGGTGACGCACATCTGCGTGTTGGTCCGGGGTACGTACTTGTACTCGTCCGGATCCCAGCGCCTCACCTTGTCGGGGTCGGCGGAGAGGGTGTCGACGATGTTGCCGAGCGGGTTGGAGACGGCGCTCCAATCCTTCTGGATGTCGATGATGTCATCGAGCAGGTCGCGGTTTTGCGGCTCAGCCATGTCCCTCCCCTCTCGCGTCGCCACCGTGAGTGCGCATTCCATTGTAGTGTCTTTGGGCTCGCGGGGCCTTGCGCCCTTGCCCTTCGCCCTTGCCCTTCGCCCTTGCCCTTTAGAAGCTGGGCGACCTGCCGGGCCTCCCGTCTCCACATGAGCGAACAATCCGCAGCAGGGCCGATACCAAACGGTATCGGCCCTGCGAGGACGTGAGCGATGTGGAGCCGGGAGGCCCCGAACGCCTTTAGTACATGCCGCCGCCCGCGCCGCCGGCTGCGGCAGCCGCGGAGATGGCCTCCTCGATGGAGGTGTCCTTCGGCACGTCGGACACGGTGGCCTCGGTGATGAGGATGAGCGACGAGACGGAGGCCGCGTTCTGCAGCGTGGTGCGCGTGACCTTCACCGGGTCGAGCACGCCCATCTCGATCATGTCGCCATACTCGCCGGTGGCCGAATCCAGGCCCTGGCCCGCGGGCAGGCCCTTGATCTTCTCGACCACGACGGAGCCCTCGAAGCCGGCGTTGTTGGCGATGGTGCGCACCGGGGCCTCGAGCGCCTTGCGGACGATGTCGACGCCGATCTTCTCGTCGGCATCCTCGGCTTTCACCTTGTCGAGGGCCTTGGAAGCCTCGAGGAACGCCACGCCGCCGCCGGCGACGATGCCCTCCTCCACGGCCGCGCGGGTTGCCTGCAGGGCATCCTCGATGCGGTGCTTGATCTCCTTGAGCTCCACCTCGGTGGCAGCGCCCACCTTGATGACGGCCACACCGCCGGCCAGCTTGGCCGGACGCTCCTGAGATTGCTCCTTGTCATACTCGGAGGTAGTGGTGGC
>CACZNT010000217.1 GCA_902782635.1 uncultured Coriobacteriaceae bacterium | reverse complement strand
CCCTCCAGCGCCATGTACGTGCTCCCGGGCCAGCTCTCCGGCGGCCAGCGCCAGCGCGTCGCCATCGCCCGCGCCCTCTCGCTCAACCCGGACGTCATCATCGCCGACGAGCCCACCTCGGCGCTCGACGTGTCGGTGCGCGCGCAGATCCTGAACCTGCTCACCGACCTCAAGGCCGAGCTCGGCCTGGCGATGGTGTTCATCAGCCACGACATCCAGACGGAGCGCTACATCTCCGACCGCATCGTCGTGATGAACCACGGCCAGATCATGGAGGAGGGCACCGCCGAGGAGGTCTTCACCGACCCCAAGGACGACTACACCAAGCTGCTGCTCGCCGCCGCCCCGTCGCTGCTGCATCCCAATCTGGGACAGTGAGCGAGGTGGCGTTCGAGCAGATGACGCCGACCATGCCCGTCCCAGAAGACTTCGACGTCTTCTGGGACGCTCGCATGGCCGAGGCCGATGCGGTGCCGCTGGAGTGGGAGATACGCCCCTCCGAGATTCCGGCATCGCCTGCATGCGAGTTTTTGGACCTGTGGTTCACCGGCATGGGCGGGGCGCGCCTCTACGCGAAGTACCTCCGCCCGCGCACGGCCGGATCGCATCCGCTCGTCCTGCAGTTCCACGGCTACCCCGGCGCCTCGAGGAGCTGGTACGAGCAGGCCTCGTTCGCAGGCATCGGCTGTGCCCTCATCGCGCTCGACAATCCCGGCCAGGGAGGCAAGAGCCAGGATGTGGGCGGGTTTATGGGGACGACCGTCTCCGGCCACCTCATCGCAGGGCTCGACGGCCCCCTCGAGGACATGTACTACGTGCGCCTCTACCAGGACGTTCGCATCCTCTGTCGCATCGTGGCCGAGCTCGGCGGGATCGACCTTACGCGCGTGTTCGTGAACGGCGCGAGCCAGGGCGCGGGAATCGGCATTGCCTGCGCCGCGCTCAACCCGGAGCTCGTGAGCCGCGCCGCCTTCCTCTACCCCTTCCTCTCCGACTACCGGCGCGTCTACGAGCTGGGAGCCGACGAGGTTGCCTACGAGGGCCTGCGCTACTACGCGCGCTGGTTCGACCCCGATGGCGAGCGCGAGGACGAGTGGTTCTCCAAGCTGGCCTACGTGGACAGCGTGAGCTTTGCCCACAGGCTGTGCTGCCCGGTGCTCTTCGGCACGGGGCTGGCCGACGAGGTGTGCCCGCCCATCACGCAGGATGCGGTGTTCAACAACCTGTCCTGCCCGGTCGAGCGCCTCTTCTTCGAGGGGAAGGGCCACGAGGAGATCCAGGACTTCGACGACCTCGTCGCCGATTTCCTGGGATGTCCGGGCGCCGAGCGTCGTGAGCTCACGCTTGCGGCGCCGGACGGGCAGGAGCTTCGCTGCCTCTACATGGCGCCCGAGGGCGCAGGGCCGCATCCGCTCGTCCTGCTCTTCCACGACCTGGGACGACCCGCACGCGGCTGGCACCACATCACGCGCTACCTGGCGGCAGGCTATGCGGTCCTCCAGCTGGAGAATCGCGAAGGCGCCTCCGCGGAGTCGTTCGGCGTCTCGGCGGATGACGCACTTGCCGCCTACGAGCTCGCACGCGGGCTCGAGGAGGTGGACGAGGCGCGCATCGTGGCCTTCGGCGAGGGCTTCGGCGGGGCGCTTGCCCTGCACGTGGCAGCCCATGCGCAGCTCATGCGCGCATCGGCGCTCGCGCCCTATCCGGCCGCGCCCCTCATGGACGAGGCCGCAACTATCGCGTGCCCCGTGCTGCTCGGCATCTGCCGCATGGACGCCGTCGCCGACGTGGCCGCCCTCGACGAGCTGGCGGGGCGCATCGGCCAGCTCACCCTCAAGAACTATCCGAAGTACGAGCACGAGCGCGTCAACGCATTCGAGGACGCGCTGCTCTCCTTTACGCACATCGACTAGAAGGGAACGACATGGCAGACAAGAGGTTCACAGGCGTCATCCCGCCCGTGGTGGTTGCAGACACGCCAGACGGCAAGCTGGACATTGCGAGCTACGAGCGGAGCCTCGAGCGCATGATCGACGCCGGCGTCGACGGCCTCTTCGTGCTGGGGTCGTCGGGCGAGGTGGTGTTTTCCACCGACGAGCGCCGCGACCAGATCATCGCCGAGTCCAAGCGCATCATCGACGGGCGCGTGCCCATGCTCGTGGGCATCATCGACACCCAGACCGAGCGCGTCATCGAGCAGGGCAAGCGCGCCCTCGAGCTTGGGGCCGATGCCCTCGTGGCCACGGCGCCCTTCTACGCGCTGTGCGGCCCCGAGCAGGTCGAGGCCCATTTCCGCGCCGTCCACGAGGCGCTGGACGCGCCGCTCTTCGCCTACGACATCCCCGTGTGCGTCCACTCCAAGCTCGGCTGGAAGATGCTCGCGCGCCTCGGCGCGGAGGGCGTGCTGGCCGGCGTGAAGGACTCCTCGGGCGACGACGTCTCCTTCCGCTACCTCATCCAGGAGAACGCGAAGCTGGGGCATCCCATGTCCATCCTCACCGGCCACGAGATCGTGGTCGACGCCGCCTACCTCATGGGCGCCGACGGCTCGGTGCCTGGCCTCGCCAACATCGACCCCTATGGCTACGTGCGCATGTGGGGCTATGCCCAGGCGGGGGAGTGGAAGAAGGCCATCGAGGAGCAGGAGCGCCTCAACGAGCTCTCCCACATCTTCGACGTCACCTCCGGCGTGACCGGCTACGGCGCGGGCGTGGGTGCGTTCAAGACCGCCCTCATGCTCATGGGCATCTTCGACTCCAACGCGATGCTGCCGCCGGTGGCCGCGCAGGAGGGCGAGAACGTCGAGGCCATCCGCGGCGTGCTCGATGCCTGCGGGATGCTCTAGCGAGGAGGAAGCATGGACGAGAGGCGTGTCATCGCCGTCGACATCGGCGGCACGAAGATAGCGGCAGCCGAAGTCGTCCTCGGGTCCGGGAAGCCGAAGATCGGCGAGATCTCGAAGGCGCCCACGCTGGCCCAGGAGGGCGGCACTGCCGTGCTGGCGCGCGTCATCGAGGCCATCCGAGGCGTCCTGGCTTCCGCTGAGGGCGAGGTCTGCGGCATCGGCATCTCGAGCGCCGGCGTCATCGACCCCTCAACGGGTGACGTCACCTACGCCAACGAGGTGATGCCCGGCTGGGGCGGGACGCATCTGGGCAGCGAGGTGTCCGCCGAGTTCGGGCTTCCCTGCAAGGTGCTCAACGACGTCCACGCGCACGCCCTCGGCGAGGCGCGCCACGGCGCGGGGGCGGGCCTCGGGAGCTGCCTCGTCGCGGCCGTGGGCACCGGCATAGGGAGCGCCTTCGTGGATCGCGGGCGCATCATGCTGGGCGAGCATTCCATCGCGGGCCACCTGGGGCATCTGTCCTGCTTCGAGGCTGTGGGGATTCCCTGCGCCTGCGGACGCTCGGGCCACCTCGAGTCGGTGGCCGCGGGCCCCGGCATCATCCAGCGCTACATCGCGCTGGGCGGCAATCCCGCAAACTCCGACGGCGAGTCGGTAGACGGTGCCGAGATCGACCGGCGTGCACGTCGCGGCGAGCGCGAGGCCGTGGAGGCCGAGCAGTTCGCGGGCGGCGCGCTGGGGCATGTGCTCGGCTCGGTCGTCAACATGCTCGACCCCGCCGCCATCGTGCTCTCGGGCTCTGTCGCCAAGTGCTGCGACGTGTGGTGGGATGCGGTGCGTGCGGCCTACGCCGAGCAGGCCATGGACCCCGCGCAGGCGACGCCCATCGTCATGGGCTCGCTGGGCGATGACGCCCCGCTCATCGGAGCCGCTGAGAACCTCGTCTCATCAGCCTACGAATGATTGCAGGGGGGGGGTAATACGCCCCCTGCAATGGAATGGAGGAAGCATGCACAAGCTCGTCGAGTCGCTCAAGGGCAAGCTCATCGTGAGCGTGCAGGCATATCCGGGCGAGCCCCTTCGCAACCCGGAGACCATGGCGCAGATGTCGAGGGCGTGCGAGCTGGGAGGCGCTGCGGCCATCCGCTGCCAGGGCCTCGCGGACATCTCCGCCATCAAGTCGCGCGTGGAGATTCCCGTCATCGGCCTCTGGAATGAGGGGCATGACGGCGTCTTCATCACGCCCACGCTGCGCCATGCGCTCGCCTGCGCGAATGCCGGCGCCGACATCGTGGCGCTCGACGCCACGTCGCGCCCCCGTCCCGACGGGCGCAGCCTCGCCGAGACCGTCGAGGGCATCCGCGCTGCGAGCGACGTCCTCATCATGGCCGACTGCATGACCATCGAGGACATTCGCACGAGCGTCGAGCTGGGCTTCGACATCGTCTCCACCACGCTCTCGCACAACAAGCCCGCCATCTCCACCACGCTTGACGAGGGGCCCGACATCGCGCTGCTCAGGCAGGCGGCCGAGGAGTTCCCCGAGGCGGCCGTGGTGTGCGAGGGGCACGTGCACACGCCGGCCGACGCCGTGGCAGCGCTCGATGCGGGCGCATGGGCCGTGGTGGTGGGGACGGCGATCACGCACCCCACCTCGCTCACGAGCTGGTTCTGCGACGCCATTACCTCAAGCTAAAAACATGACAAGGGGGACAGTCCCCCTTGTCACATAAACAGTTTGGTGCCTGTCCCCAAGGTGTCTTATTTCACGTAGCGGGGAGGAAGCTGTCGAAGATGGCGAGCGCCCCCTCGCGCTCCGCCTGGTCGAGCGACTCCTGGTCGCGGATGGTCCACACCGCGATGCGCGGGTTGAATGCGTGCCGGAGGAGGCGCATCGGCGCGTTGGCGCGATCCTCGAACCTATAGGCGATGAAGTCCGGCCGTCCCGCGACGTTGCCGACGAGCGCGGCCGCCCCGGCCTCGAGGGGTGGGACCAGCGGCCCCGGTAAGGAGATGTCGTCTGCCTGGCTCAGCGGATGGCGCTCAGAGAGCTGCCCGCGGATGACTTCGGGGCGACGCATCCTCAGCCAGAGCAGCACGCTCGGGTCGAAGCTCTCCACGCAATAGGGCACCGCATGCGCGTCGAGGCATTCCATCACGCGTCGGGTGAGCTCGAAGGCATTGCCCGGCACGCTCTTCACCTCGACGATGGCCGGCAGGGGAGTGCGCCCGGGGCCGGTCTCGGCCTCGATGTCGGCGATTACCTCGTCGAGCAGCGGGGGACGCTCGTCGGTCCCGGTCAGCCGATACCCCTCGAGCTCCTCGAGGGTGAGCTGCTCGATGGTCCCCGGCTTGCCGCACACCCGCATCAGCGAGGAGTCGTGGATGACGGCGAGCCTGCCGTCTGCCATGAGATGGACGTCGAGCTCCACCCCAAAGCCTGCCCGCGCCGCAGCGCGAAACGCGGCGCGCGAGTTCTCGGGACGCCCCTCGGCAGCGTCGAAGAGGCCGCGATGGGCGTAGCGCACGCTCCGCAGCCGGTCCCACTCCTGGGACGTGAGCGGGCCGCGCTCCCGGGGGGCGATGAGGGCGAGCGCGAGTCCGGTGAGGCCCGCTGCGACGGCCGCGCCCTTGGCGATCTTTCGGGGAATACCCAATTTGACGTGCACCTTCCCTTAAGGTTCGCGTGCGTCTTCGCACGGTTTCTCCACGTACGGGCACCTGCGTTTACCTGCTGGTATGTAAATCTTATAGCGTCTTCGTTCAGGATGCGTGTTGAATCTGGCGAGTGAGGTTTATGCAGGTTGCCCAAACTGATAGAGTGGCACGTGAATTTGGGGCTGCAAGCAGGCAGCACCCAGAGTCGAGAGAGGTTAGAAGGTCTTTCATATGAAGTTTATCCGCAAGCCCGCGCATGCCCTCGCAATCGTCTTGGCTGCCGTGCTCGCCCTCGGCGCGCCCACTGCGGCCACTGCCGAGACCTCAGCAGACATCCAGGCCCAACTCAACGATGCAATGGCAGCCCTCGACGAGATGAACGCCGGAATCGCCGCCGCAGGCGAGGCGCTCAACGACACCATCTACGCACTCGAGCAGACCGAGGCCAAGAAGGCCGAGACCCTCGAGCTCGTCGAGGTCAAGAAGCAGGAGCTGGCCACCGCCCAGGACATCCTGGCCGGCCGCGTCCGCGCAAACTACACCGCAGGTTCCACGTCGCTGCTCTCCATCGTGCTGAGCTCGTCGAACTTCGAGGAGCTCACGAGCAACATCTACTACGCCAACAAGGCGAGCGCACAGGACGTCGCGGCCATCAACGCCGTCAACGACGCGCGCTCCCAGCTCGAGGAGCAGCAGAAGCAGCTCGAGGTCCTGCAGGCCGAGCAGGTCCAGCTCAAGGACCAGCAGCAGGCGCAGGTCGATGCCCTCGAGGAGGAGCAGGCCGCCCAGCAGTCCTACGTGAACGGACTTTCCGCCGAGCTCCAGCAGAAGCTCGCCGAGGAGGAGGCTGCTCGCCGCGAGGCTGAGCGCAGGGCCGCCGAGGAGGCCGCACGCGCGGCTGCCGAGGCCGCTGCCCGCGCCGCCGAGGAGGAGGCCGCAGCCGCGGCAGCCGAGGAGGCCGCTGCCCAGGAGCAGCAGTCCCAGCAGCAGGAGCAGTCCGCTCCCACGCCCTCCTACAACCCGCCTGTCACCCCGACGCCCTCCACGCCTTCCACCGATGACGGCGGCTCCTCCGTCGGCTCCGGCGCCCGCGCCACCATCGTGGCCGCCGCCTACTCGCAGCTCGGCGTGCCCTACGTCTGGGGCGGCGAGGCGCCCTACGTGGGCCTCGACTGCTCCGGCCTCACGCAGTACTGCTATGGCCAGGCGGGCGTCTACATCCCGCACTCCGCCGCCGGCCAGTCCGGCTGCGGCAGGTGGGTCTCGCGCTCCCAGCTCCAGGCCGGTGACCTCGTCGTCTGGATCGGCGGCGTGTCCTCCGGCTCGGGCAACCACGTGGCCCTCTACATTGGCAACGACCAGATCATCCACGCCAATGGCTCCTACGTGAAGCTCGACTCGCTCTCGGGCCGCAGCACGCCCACCTGCTACGTGAACGTCCTCGGCTAGCGATCCCGGGCATCCCATGGCAGGCGTATCCGACATGCTCCCGCTGCCCAGCGAGGCCGCGGTCACCCAAAAACTCGTCCCCGTCGTTCTCGGCGGGGACATTCTTGGCTACTCGTACGTCCGCGAGTTCCACCGCGTCTATGGCGTGAGCTCCATCGTGCTCGCCACGGCCGACGTCAAGGCCACCTCGTCGAGCCGCTTCTGCGACTATCGCATCGTGGAGGGCGTCGACCAGGAGGATGCCCTCGTGGCCTACCTGCTCGACCTCGGGCGTACGCTCGTCGACGAGGGCAAGGTGGGCCTCCTCGTGGGGTCGGGCGACTGGTACGCGCGCATCTTCTCCCAGCACAAGGAGGAGCTCTCCGAGCTCTTCGTCGTCCCCTACATCGACTTCGAGCTGCTCGACGACATAACGCAGAAGGAGCGCTTCTACGAGCTGTGCGAGCAGCTGGGCATGGACTACCCGCGCACCTGGCGCTTCGACTGCTCCGACCCCGATGCCAGCATCGACGCCGCGAGCTTCGACTACCCGCTCATCGCCAAGCCGTCCAATTCGGCGCGCTACCACTACGCCGAGTTCGAGGGCAAGAAGAAGGTGTTCGAGGTGGAGTCGCCCGAGGAGCTGGAGACCATCTTCTCCCGGCTCAAGGCGTCGTCCTACGACCGCGACCTCATCGTCCAGGAGTTCATTCCGGGAGGCGACGAGGGCCTGCACTCCGTCACCACCTACTCCGATGCTGAGGGACGCCTGCGCATGAGCTGCATGGGGCAGGTCATCCTGCAGGACCACGCCCCCTCGGCCATCGGCAATCCCGTCGTCATCCGCTCGAAGCGGGTGGAGGCCGTCATCGAGCAGGCCGCGCGCTTCCTCGAGCACACGCACTACCGCGGCTACGCGAACTTCGACGTGAAGTACGATCCGCGCGACGGCTCGTACCGCTTCTTCGAGGTGAACACCCGCCCCGGGCGCAACACCTTCTACGTGAGCCTGGCCGGCGTGCCCTTCGTGCGCCTCATCGTCGACGACTTCATCCTCGGGCGCGAGATCGAGGTGCAGAAGGCCGAGGACGAGTTCCTCTACGCCTGCGTGCCGCCCATCGTGGTGCGCAAGACGGTGGAGGACGAGCAGCTGCGCGACGAGGTGCTCGCCATGTACGAGCGCGGGCTCGCGACGTTCCCGCTGTTCTATGCGCCCGACACCCTGGTCCATCGCTTCTGGGCCGAGGTCACCTACCGCAACCAGATCCGCAAGTTCAAGCGCTACGTCTGGGACACGGGCGGCAAGCAGGCCGATGCCGACTGACGCCCCCAGCCTCGCCGAGCAGGTATCGCGGGTTCCCACCGAGCCCGGCTGCTACCTGTGGAAGAACGAGGCGGGCGACGTCCTCTACGTGGGCAAGGCCAAGAACCTGCGCGCCCGCATGCGCCAGTACGTCCACGGCGACGACGAGCGGGCGAAGATCCCGCTGATGATGGCCGAGGTGGCGAGCTTCGACTACGTGGTCGTGGGCTCGGAGCACGAGGCGCTCGTGCTGGAGATGAACCTCATCCAGCAGCACCATCCCCCCTACAACGTCGACTACAAGGACGACAAGAGCTACCCCTACATCGCCATCACCAAGGGCGACGTCTTTCCCGCCATCAAGTACACGCGCGAGCGCCACAAGCCCGGCACGCGCTACTTCGGGCCGTTCACGGATGCGCGGGCCGCGCGCGAGGCGGTGGACATCGTGCGGCGCGTCTGCCCCATCTGCACCGCCAGCTGCGCCGAGTGGCGACGCGTGAAGCGCCTGCTCGAGGCGCATCCGGACGACGAGGGCATCATCTCGATGATCTGCGCCCAGCAGGGGAGGCCCTGCTTCGACTTCCACGTGGGCAGGGGCCCGGGCGTGTGCGCAGGCGCGGTGACGCCCGACGAGTACGCCGAGAACGTCGCCCAGGTGGAGCGCTTCCTCTCCGGGCATCGCCGCGAGCTGCTCGATGAGCTCTCCGACCAGATCGCCGATGCGGCAGCCGAGCTCGACTTCGAGCGGGCGGGCCGCCTCAAGCGGCGCCTCGAGACCATCGGCGGGCTCGACGACCGCCAGCAGGTGGTGTTCCCCTCCGCCGTCGACGTCGACCTGTGCGGCTTCTGGCGCGAGGAGACCATCGCCGGCGCCTGCGTGTTCGTGGTGCGGGAGGGGCGCGTGGTGCGCACCTGCGAGTTCATCCTCGACAAGGGGCTCGACGTGGACGAGGATGAGCTGGTGGGCGGCTTCCTCAAGCGCTACTACGACCAGACTTCCGACCTTCCGCTCGAGGTGGACGTGTCCTGCGAGCTGGCCGATTCCGAGGCCATCGAGTCGTGGCTCGGCGAGCGGCGCGGTCGAAAGGTGAGCCTGCATGTGCCCGTCCGCGGCGAGAAGGCCCACCTGCTCGAGATGGCCGCCAACAACGCGCGCCATGCGCTCATGCGCTACGAGCTGCGAACGGGCTACGAGGACAAGCGCGCGAACGAGGCGCTGCTCGAGCTCGAGAGCGCGCTGGCGCTCGACGACCCGCCGCTGCGTATCGAGTGCTTCGACATCTCCACCATCCACGGGCGCCACACCGTGGCCTCGATGGTGGTGTTCACCAACGGACGGCCGGACAAGGGACAGTACCGTCGCTTCAAGGTGCGCGCCGAGCTCGACGAGGCAAACGACTTCCTCTCGATGAGCGAGGTGCTGGGCAGGCGCTATGCCCCGGAGCGCATGGCCGACGAGCGCTTTGGCTCGCGCCCCGACCTGCTCGTGGTCGACGGCGGCAAACCGCAGCTCACGGCCGCCATGCGCCAGCTCGAGGAGCTCGGGCTCGACATCCCGGTGTGCGGCCTCGCGAAGTCGGACGAGGAGATCTTCGTTCCCTGGGACGACACGCCGGTGGTGCTGCCCTCGGGCTCGGCGTCGCTCTACCTCATAAAGCGCGTGCGCGACGAGAGCCACCGCTTCGCCATCACCTTCCACCGCGAGCTGCGCGACAAGGCCATGACCGTCTCCATCCTCGACGAGATCGAGGGCGTGGGACCCACGCGCAAGAAGGCGCTCAAGCGCGCCTTTGGCTCGATGAAGCGCCTGCGCGAGGCCTCGCTAGAGGAGATCCGCGCCGTGCCCGGCATTCCCGACAAGGTTGCCGAGGAGGTGTTCCTCACGCTGCGCGCATGGGACGAGGAGCTCGAGTCCACGCGCCAGTCCGGGACGCGGTGATCGGACGAGCTTGCTGCCCGCAAGTGCCCGTTAGCGGAGCCGGCTAACGAGCACCTGCGGGGGTGATTTTGGGAAAACAGCGTCCCTACCGGAGATTGCGAAGCTCTAGTGCTCGTTAGCGGGGGATGCCAATGAGCACGAGCGGGGTGGCGGAACGTCTCGCCCGACGTCGCATCGGGAGGCGGCTATACTCGAACCCGAAGGTTCGATTCCAGCCGGGAGGTCCCATGGCCAGCCAGGAGAGGGCAGCTGACGAGCGCAATGTGCCCGACGTGATCGTCATCACGGGAATGAGCGGGGCCGGCCGCACTGAGGCCATGCACACCCTCGAGGACCTCGGCTACTACGTCATCGACAATCTCCCGCCGAGTCTCATCATGTCGCTCGTCGACGTGGTGGGCATCAACTCGGGCGTCGGCCGCCACCTGGCCATCGTGTGCGACCTGCGCGGGCGCGAGCTCTTCGGCGAGCTCTCCTCCGCGCTCGACGAGCTCGCCGCCCACGAGGTGAGCTTCCGCCTGCTGTTCCTCGACGCCTCGGACGAGGTGCTGCGCCGCCGCTTCTCCGAACGGCGCCGTCCGCACCCGCTGGCCGAGGCAGGGGAGTCCACGCTTGCGGCAATAGCCAGCGAGCGCGCCGAGCTCGAGCAGATGCGCACCCGTGCCGACCTCGTCATCGACACCAGCTCGCTCTCCACCGCGGCGCTTCGCAAGCGCCTGCAGCAGGCCTTCTCCGAGCTCTCCGACCAGGAGCTTCTCGAGGTGAACGTCTTCTCCTTCGGCTTCAAGTACGGGATGCCCGCCGAGGCGGACCTGCTCATAGACGTCCGCTTCCTGCCCAACCCTTTCTACGACCCGGAGATGCGCCACCTCACCGGCCTCGACGAGAAGGTCTCCAATTTCGTCCTGGGCCACGAGCAGACCAAGCTCTTCCTCAACGCATGGAAGCGCCTCCTCGACGCCATCATGCCGGGCTACGTGGCCGAGGGGAAGTCGCAGCTCTCGATTGCGGTCGGCTGCACGGGTGGCCAGCATCGCTCGGTGACGCTCGCCTGCGCCACCGCCGAGCACCTCAAGTCGCTGGGGTACCACGTCGAGCTCTCGCATCGCGACCTGCATCGCGCGAGGAGGTAGCGGGCGTGTCGTTTACCGCGGAGGTGAAAAACGAGCTCAGCCGCGTCGAGGGCGCAGACGAGGCCTGCGAGATCGCCCTGCTCTCCGCCCTCGTCCGCATCTGCGGCTCCATCCCGCTCTCGGGCGGCGACGGCTACTCCATACGCATCGTCACCGAGACCGGCGCCGTGGCGCGCACCGTCATCAAGCTCGCCCACCAGGTGTTCGACCTGGACACCTCGCTGGAGATGCGCCGCTCGAACCTGCACAAGTCCACGAACTTCCTCATCGAGATCCCGCGCCAGCCGGGCCTGGACGAGGCCCTCGTGCGCATGGGCATCATCCGCCCCGGCCAGGGGCTCGCACCCGGCATCGAGGGCCATCTGGTGGAGCGGCCGTGCTGCCTGCGCTCCTACGTGCGCGGGGCCTTCTTGGCCTGCGGCTTCGTGGCCGACCCGCGCGGCGACTTCCATCTCGAGATGGCCGTCACCGGCGAGCAGCTCGCTACCGACCTCATGGCCCTCGTGGGCAAGCTCGGCGTGCGGGCGCGGCTCAACCACCGGCGCGGCTCCTACGCCATCTACCTCAAGAGCTTCGACGACGTCGTGCGCCTGCTCGCGGAGATGGGCGGGCGCAACCTCGCCGAGGGCGTGGGGCGCGTGCGCGCGATGAAGGCCGTGAAGAACGACGTCAACCGCCGGGTGAACGCCGAGCTCGCAAACCAGGGGCGCTCGTCCTCGGCGGCGGCCGACCAGCTCTACCTCATCGAGCGCGCCGACCAGCTCGTGGGGCTCTCGTCGCTGCCGCCGGCCGTGCTCGACTTCTGCCTGCTGCGTCGCTCGCATCCCGACCTCTCGCTGCGCGACCTCGGACAGATGTCCGAGCCAGCGCTCTCAAAATCGGCCCTGTACCATCGCCTGCTGCGCCTCGAGCGCATAGTGGACGAGGCGGAGCGCAAGCGGCTGGACGGCCGTGTCTGAGCTCGGTTGTGGGATGCTTCCCACAATTCATGCTAACTTGCCCTTTTCGCTCAAAGCAGCACACATTTGACGTACTATTGGAAGAGTTGGAAAACGTGTGGCATGGGCGCCGTGCGACGGGCGTGCGGCGCGTGCCCCGTGAAAGGAGAAAGCATGGCAGTCAAGGTTGCAATCAACGGCTTTGGTCGCATCGGTCGCCTCGCGTTCAGGCAGATGTTCGGCCACGAGGGCTCCGAGATCGTCGCAATCAACGACCTCACCGACCCCAAGATGCTCGCCCACCTGCTCAAGTACGACTCCTCGCAGGGCAACTACGCCCGTGATCACGAGGTC
The DNA here is from genome assembly GCA_902782635.1 of uncultured Coriobacteriaceae bacterium. Lineage (GTDB taxonomy): Bacteria > Actinomycetota > Coriobacteriia > Coriobacteriales > Atopobiaceae > CACZNT01. Next base: position 257 of record CACZNT010000217.1, on the reverse strand, counting down.
GTGGCTGGCGACGACTCCATCACCGTCGACGGCAAGACCATCAAGATCTACAAGGAGGCCGACGCCAAGAACCTCCCCTGGGGCGATCTCGGCGTTGACGTCGTCCTCGAGTGCACCGGCTTCTACACCTCCAAGGAGAAGAGCCAGGCCCACATCGATGCCGGCGCCAAGAAGGTCATCATCTCGGCTCCCGCATCCAACGATGACGGCACGTTCGTCCTCGGCGTGAACGAGGGAAGCTACGACCCGGCAACGAT
>CACZNT010000216.1 GCA_902782635.1 uncultured Coriobacteriaceae bacterium | reverse complement strand
TTCTCCGGATCGATCTTGACGCCCAGCCACTCGAGGCGGTCGCACACCATGGCGCGCATCGTGTCGGAGTTCTCGCCGATGCCTGCGGAGAAGGCCATCGTGTCGACGCCCTCGAGGGCGGCGGCCATCTCGCAGAAGAGCTGCGCCACGCGGTAGGACCAGATATCGAGCGCCATCTTGCACTTCGCGTCGCCGTCGGCGGCGCGCTGCTCGATGTCGCGGGTGTCGGTGGGGCCGTCGGCCAGGGCCCTCAGGCCGGACTGCTTGTTCATGATGTCATCGATCTCGTCGATGCTGTAGCCACCCTCGCGATACAGGTAGAAGACGGTGGCCGGGTCGAGCGTGCCGGTGCGGGTGCCCATCACGAGGCCGTCGAGGGGCGTGAGGCCCATGGTGGTCTCGACCGAGCGGCCATCCTGGATGGCGCAGAGCGAGGCGCCCGAGCCCAGGTGCAGGCTCACGAGCTTGTGGGCCTCGCCGCCCGTGAACTCGTTGACGGCACGCCAGATGAAGCGGTGGCTCGTGCCGTGCATGCCGTACTTGCGGATGTGCAGCTTGTCGACGATGTCGCGCGGCAGGGCGTAGCGCCAGGCGATCTCGGGCATGTTGTGGTGGAAGGCGGTATCGCACACCGCGACGTTCTGCAGGTCGGGGAACATGTCGCGGCAGATCTCGATAACGTCGGCCTCGGGCGGGTTGTGGAGCGGCGCCAGGGGCGACACCTCACGGATCTGGGCGAGCGTCTCGTCGGTGATGATGGTGGACTCGGAGAAGTACCAGCCGCCCTGGACCACGCGGTGGCCGATGCCGTCGATGCTCTTGCCCGTGGACTTGATGATGTCGAAGACCTTCGCCACGGCCGCCTTGTGGTCGGGGAACGCGACCTTCTCCTCCTGCTTGTCCTCACCGGCAAGCTCGTAGCCGATGAACGAGGAGTCGAGGCCGATGCGCTCGCAGTTGCCCTTGGCGTACACCTCGGCGGTGTCGACGTCGAGCAGCTGGAACTTGAGCGACGAGCTGCCCGCATTGATGACGAGAACGTTCATGTGATCCCCTTCCGAGTCTCGAATGAAGTTAAACCAAACAGCAAAATCTTAAGCGTTTTCGAAAACCATATCCTCGACAATGCGGGCGCCCTCAGTGATGCAGTCACGGCACGGCATGAGCGGCGCTCCCGAATCCTCGCCGCGAAGCTCGCGGCAGACGAGCGAGCCGCAGTGGCTCTCGAAGCGCTCGGTCATGCGCGCCGCGAGCTCATAGGTGCCCAGCTTTGACGACGGCGCGTCGAGCTGGGCCGTGCTCCTCATGAGGCCCGCGACCACGATGGCGCCTGCGAGCGCCCCGCAGGTGCCCTCCTTGCAGCCCATGCCAAGCCCCAGGCCCTCGCAGGCGCGGAAGACGACTTCCTCGGGGATGCCCGCCTCGTCGGCATAGGCGCAGGCCACCGCCTGCGCGCAGTTGTAGCCCCTATCATGCCGCTCGTGGACGGCGTCGACGCGTGTCGCCATGACCATCACCTGGTGATAAGGCCCTCGCCCAGCGGCTCCCCGCCGAGGACGTGCATGTGCAGGTGGTGGACCATCTGCCCCGCATCGTCGCCCGTGTTCATGATCACACGGAAGCCGCTCTCGCGAATGCCCGCCTCCTGCGTCACGTGCTCGACGGCCTCAACCATATCGGCGAGCACCTCGCTCGGAACACCATCGACGATGTTTGCGTAGTGGTCTTTGGGAACCACGAGGATGTGTGTCTTTGCCTGGGGGTTCAGGTCGGCGAAGGCGGCGGCGCGCTCGTTCTCGTAGATGAGCTCGCCCATCTCGCCGTTGGCAATCTTGCAGAAGATGCAGTCTTGCATGGCTCCTCCTAGAACGGTATGTCTTGGCTAGGTGCAGCAGGGGCGCTGCCGACCGGAGGCGCAACGGGCGCCTGCGGGACGGCCGAAGCCGCGGGAGCCGCCGTGTCGCCTGCCGCCGCGTCGAGCAGCACCTGGACCTTCTGCTCGGCCTCGGTGAGACGCGACTTCAGGCTCTTGAGCAGCTCGACGCCACGCGCATAGCGCTCGAGCGAGTCCTCGAGCTCGAGGTCTCCCTGCTCGAGCGAGCGAACGATGCCCTCGAGCTCGTCGCTCGCCTCCTTGTAGCTCAACTCCGCAATGGGCCTTGAATCTGCCATGCTCTCCCCTCTCGTGAGTGGCCTATGAACGTATGCTTCCGCCAGGCTCGTCGCCTGCGGGAATCGTCTTGCTCACCTGCGTGATGATGGACCCCCTGCCAAGCAGGACCTCGAGCTCATCGCCGGCAGAGACCGCCTCGGCGTCAGAGACGACATGCCCCTGCCCGTCGCGCGCGATGGCATAGCCTCGTCCCAGGACGCGAAGGGGCGAGAGCGCGTCGAGCGCGGCCGCGAGCCTGCCGAGCGAGGATTGATGCGGCACGCAGATCCGCGATGCAGCGGAGCGGACCTGCGTCTGCAGCGCCGCGCAGGCGTCCCGACGCCGCGCGAGCAGCCGGTCCTGGGCATCCAGGAGGCGGCGCTCGGCCTGGGCGGCGTCTTCCTTTCGCCTGTCGAGCAAGTAGACGGGGTTGGTGAGGCTCGGCCTGCCGGAGATGGCATGCACCCAGGTGCGACGCCGCTCGATCTGCCCGCGCACGGCCTGCACGAGTCGCGCGTGCTGCCCGGAGAGCCCCTGTGCCACGACATTCGCCTTGGAGGCGAGGGCGCGTCGCATGCGCTCCCCGCTCGAGGCGAGCTCGGCCAGCATATCGTCCCTATGCGGGGCCACGAGCTCGGCCGCAGCCGTGGGCGTCGCCGCGCGCATGTCGGCCACCATGTCGGCGATGGAGTTGTCTGGCTCATGCCCGATGCCCGTGATCACCGGGACGGGGCAGGCGGCGATGGCGCGCGCCAGGGCCTCGTCGTTGAAGCACATGAGATCCTCGAACGAGCCGCCGCCGCGCACCAGCAAGATGGCATCGGGCCTGGTGGAGGCCGCATACTCGAGCGCCCGGATGATGGTGGGCGGGGCTGCCTCGCCCTGCACGGCGCAGCCAACGATGTCGATCTGCACCAGGGGGTTCCTCCGCTGCAGCGTTTGGCACACGTCCTCGCGAACGCTTCCGGATACCGACGTCACCATGCAGATTCGCTCGCACAGAGCCGGTATCGGCCGCTTGCGGGCAGGATCCATGAGGCCCTCTGCCGCGAGCTTTCGCGCCAGCTGGTCCACGGCCAGCCTGAGCGCGCCCTCGCCCGCCACCTCGACATGCGAGGCCTTGAACGAGAGGCGGCCGTTCTTGTAGACGTCAAACGAGCCCGTCGCCTGGATGAGCATTCCCTCGGCGAGCTCGAACCCCATGGAGACGAAGATGTTGTGCCAGATGGTGACGTCCATCGTGGACTCGTCATCGCGCAGCGAGAAGTAGCAGTGGCCGTTGCGGTGCATGCCCTTGTACCCGGCGACCTCGCCCGTGACGACGATCTTGCCGAGGGCGCGCACCGACGCATCGGCCATGCGCACGGCCTCGGTAACGCTCATCCCAGAGGGCTTCCCCTGCCCGGCACCATCAACCAGCTGCATGCGCTTACCTGCGATCCCGCGTCTGGCCGAGCATCCAGAGGAACTGCAGGCTCGACATGAGCGCGCCTGCGACATAGGTGAGGGCGGCAGCGAAGAGCACCTTGCGCGCGCCCTCGAAGGCCGTCTCGTCGAGGCCGGATCCGCCCCTGATGAACGAGAGGGCACGGGCCGAGGCATCGAATTCGACGGGCAGCGTGACGAGCTGGAACACGAGCGTCACCCCGAAGAGGATGACGGCGAGCCGCACGATGCCGAGCATGTTGAACATGAAGCCCGCGTAGAAGGCGAGCATCCAGGACTGGGAGGCAAGATTGGTGACCGGCACCAGGGCGGCGCGTATCTGCATGGGCTTGTAGCCGATGGCGTTTTGCACCGCATGCCCCGCCTCATGGCAGGCCACGGCCACGGATGCCACCGAGCCTCCCATGCGATTCTCCTGGGAGAGGTGGAGATTGTTGTCGCGCGGGTCGTAATGATCGGTGAGGCGCCCGGCCACGGTGGCGATGCCGACGCTCGAGGCGCCCAGCTGGTTGAGCATGCGCCTGGACACCTGCTCGCCCGTCTCGCCCGTGCTCACGGGAATCTGCGCCCATTGGCTGTACGTGCGCTGGATGTAGCCCTGGGCGAGAATGCCCAGCACCGTGGAGATGATGACTATCAACAAATAGCCGCCGCTCATGCGAAACTCCAATCCGCGAGAGTCATTACGTCATTTGTACCCCATGCGGCCGATGTTATCGCGCGAAATCGGCAACGGGCCGTGCTGCGACGACGCGACGCCAGGCAGGGCCGCAGGCGCCATGACGCTAGAGGAGCTCGACGCGGCCGTCCTTCACGGTGAGGCCCAGCTCCCCGGCAAGCAGGCTATCGAGACGCGCGCCTATGAGCTCGTCGCGCCAGGTGCCCGCAATCGAGCACCTCTTGCGGTCGCGGATGAAGTCGTAGAGGTCGTCTCGCGTGGCGATGAGCTGCGTGGCGACGCCCACTTCCTCGGAGACGAGCCGCGTGAGCGCGTACATGAGGTCGAGCACGCTCTCGAGCTCCGCGGGCGGGCGCGGGCTGCGGATGATGGTGGGAAGGCCCGATGCGGGACAGCTCATGCCTCGCTCCACGGCCGCCACCAGGCTCTTCGCCTCCTGGTTTGATATGTGATCGGTGCCGCGCACCTTGCGAAGGTCCCCCACGGCAGCGGGATGGCGCTTGCACAGCTCGACCACGACCTCGTCCGTGAGGACCCTCTTGCGCGGGACATCGCGCTGCGCTGCGCTCATCTCGCGCCATGCGCACACCTCGCGCGCGACGCCGAGCTGGCGGCGCGTGAGCTGCGAGGACCGCTTGAGACGCGTGTAGGCCAGAGAGGGCTCATGGCGATAGACAGCCGGGTCGGTGATCGACTCAAGCTCCGTGTTCACCCAGCCCAGGCGATTGTGCTCGACGAGCTTCGCCATCATTTGCTCGTGGATGTCGCACAGATAGCGAACGTCATCCTCCGCATACGCGAGCTGCTCCTCGTCGAGCGGGCGCCGCGTCCAGTCGGTGAGCGTAGCGCCCTTGGGCAGGTGCACGCCCTCGTACTCCTCGACGAGCGCCCCGAGCCCCATCTGCATGCGGTCGCCGAGGAATGCGGCGGCCAGCTGCGTGTCGAACACGGGCGTCACTTCGACGCCGAGCACGTGCGCGAGCACCTCGAGGTCCTGCGAGCACGCGTGGAAGACCTTGGTGACGGACGGGTCGACGAGGATGCGCGCCAGCGGCGTGAGGTCCTCGATTGCGAACGGGTCGATGGCGGCGGTGATTCCGTTGGCCGCGATCTGGACGAGGCACAGGATGGGGAAATAGGTGCGCTCGCGCATGAACTCGGTATCCACTGCCACGACCTTGGCAGACGATATCGACTCGACGAGCTCATCGAGCTGGCTCTGGGAATTGACGAACACGACTTGTCCTCACGAAACGATTAGTATGAATGCCGAAGCATTTGCTTTGCCGCAGCACATGATACTCGCAAGGGCCGTCCTGTGCCGATGGCGGCAGCAAATGAGGGTCACAGATGGAGGAAGCGTGCGATTTCTCATCGTCCACAACATCGACTCCGGCTTTGGGTCGGACGCGATATTCGCGTTTCAGCGCTCGCTCGTCAAGCCGGGCGACGAGTGCTGCATGCGAACGATTGGCGATGGCTTCTCCCCTGCTGACGTCGTCGCCGATGCCGAATCCTTCGATCGCGTCGTGATCTCCGGCGGCGACGGGACCGTGTCGTCGCTCCTCTACCAGCTTCGCGGACGCCCCGTCATCACGAGCGTCTTCCCATCTGGCACGGCCAATCTCATCTTCGAGAACCTCGGGTGCGCGCCCGAGCCGTCGGCAATCGCGCGCGCCTGCAGGGCCGGCAAGTCGGCTGCCTGCGACCTTGCCGAGATGAGCTGGACGGATGTGGATGGAAGCTTCCACAGGGAGGGCTTTGCGCTCATAAGCGGCACGGGCTTCGACGCCGAGATCATGCGCGCCGCGATCCCCAACAAGCAGGCGATGGGCGAGGCAGCCTACTTCCTCGCCGTGCTCTCGAACGTCAAGCCCGACATCATCGACTTCTCGATTGACGTGGATGGCGAGCATCACGAGCGCCAGGGCATCGGCTGCCTTGCGGCGAACAACGTGATGATGCAGGGCGAGATCGAGATCGTGCCCGACAGCCGCATGGACGATGGGCTGCTCGACGTGATCATGATCGAGAGCTCCGATGCCGTCCAGCTGGTGCGCCCCCTCGTGGCCGGAATCCTCGACCCCAAGGGAAGAAACGTCGCCCGTCCCCACATCGAGCGCTTCCAGGGCGCCGAGCTCCGCGTGCGTGCGAGCCAGCCCGTCCCCATCGAGGTGGACGGCGACCCCATCGACGGTCTCACCCACGGCTACGACGTGCGCGTGCTACCGGCCTGCGTCAACCTCGTCGTCGACTCGATCAGCCGCTATGCCGACGGGGCCCGCCCGCCCGAGGCAGTGCGACCGTCGCATGACAGCTTGGGGACAGGCACCTGAGTGTCATATCTGCGTTTCGATATGACACTCAGGTGCCTGTCCCCAAGCTGTCATGCGACGTACGTCAGTCGGATTCGGCGACGCGCAGGAGGTACTGTCCGTAGGCGCTCTTCTCGATGGCCTTGGCTGCCTTGACGAGCTCCTCGGTCGAAATCCAGCCCTGGCGCCAGGAGATCTCCTCGAGGGCGGCCAGCTTGACGCTCGCCTGGTTCTCGATGACCTTGACGAACTCGGCGGCTTCGAACAGAGAGTTGACGGTGCCGGTGTCGAACCATGCGAACCCGCGGCCGAGCCTCA
>CACZNT010000215.1 GCA_902782635.1 uncultured Coriobacteriaceae bacterium | reverse complement strand
CGCATGAAGCCCTACTTCTACCCCGCGATCAACAAGGAGGACACCATCGAGCTGGGCTACATCGCCAAGCAGTCGAGCCACAGCCGCGGCTCGACGGTCGACCTCACCCTGCTGGACATGGCCACCGGCAAGGAGGTGGACATGGGCAGCCCGTTCGACTACTTCGGCGCGCGCTCGCACCCCGACTACCGCGACATCACCGACGAGCAGTACGAGATGCGGATGCTGCTGCAGAAGACGATGGTGCGCAACGGCTTTCTCCCCTACGAGTGCGAGTGGTGGCACTTCACGCTGGCCGACGAGCCCTTCCCCGACACCTACTTCTCCTTCCCCGTCTCGGCCTCCTACCTCAAGCGCGGCCGCGCGTGAGCAGGCACGACCCTGCCCCGCCAATGTGAAAAAGAGCCCGTCCTTTTTCCACATTCGTTGGCGGACGTCGAGCGTGGCAGCTTGTCACGAGCGCCAATCACGCTGCCACGGTTAAAATTGCGGAGATAGATACCCGCCGACGAAGGGAAGTCCGCGTGAACCGAACACGCATCACCTTGCTCGTCGTGGCCTCGGCGCTGCTTGCCGCGCTGCTCGCGCTCGCCGCGCTCGCGCGTCCGGCCCGGGCCGCGGAATCCGAATTCGCCTCCTGGGAGGATCTCTCGGGCAAGCGCGTCGGCATGCTCACCGGGGCGCCCTTCGAGAACGCGGTAATCGCGAAGAATCCGGATGTCAGCGACTTCTCCTACTTCACCGCCACGCCTGACATGCTGCTCGCGCTGCGCACGGGCAAGATCGACGCCGCCATCGTCAACCTCGCCGTGGGCACGCTGGCCGCGAACCGCAATCCCGACCTCGCGCTCTTCCCCGAGCCGCTCGGCGAGTACGACATGGGCGCCGCCTTCCCCAAGGGAAGCGCCCTCTGCGGCCAGTTCTCCGAGATCTTCGAGCGCTATCAGGCCGACGGAACCGCCGAGGAGCTCTGGCAGAAGTGGGTGGGGGCCGACCAGGACGCCAAGACCATCCTCGAGCAAACCTGGCCCGGCAATGCCGGCACCTGCCTCGTCGCGGCCTGCGCCACCCTCGAGCCCTCCTCCTACCTCGGCGACCAGGGCATCATGGGGTTTGACGCCGACATGCTGCTGCATGCCGCAGAGGAGCTCGACGTCCGCCTCGAGTTCGTCCCCATGGAATTCTCCGAGATCCTCGCCTCCCTCGAAGCCGGCAAGGCCGACGTGGGCGTCGGCTCCATCCTCGTCACCGAGGAGCGCAGGCAGGCGGTAGACTTCGCCCTCGAGCACCCCAACAACCTCGTGCTCATCACCCGCGCGAGCGGCGCCGACCAGGGCGCCGCGACCAAGACGCTCGACGACCTCGCAGGCGGGCGCATCGCGCTCGTCAACGGCAGCGTGTACGACGCCGTCGTCGAGGAGCGCATCGCGGGCGCCTCCCTGCTCTGGTTCTCCTCGTTCGCCGATTGCATCGCCGCCGTCCAGGGCGGCAAGGCGGACGCCGCCTGCCAGGTGTCGCCCATCTGCGAGCTGGCGGCCCAGCGTTCGAATGGCGAGGTCGCGGTCGTCCCCGAGTACCTGAAGGAATCGCCCTCCGGCTACTTCTTCGCAAAGGGCAACCCCCTTCGCGACGACTTCGACCGCATCATCGCCCAGCTCGAGGCGGATGGCACACTCGCCGAGCTGCAGGACAAGTGGGTCAGGGGCCCCGATGAGGAGAAGGTGCTGCCCGAGCAGGACTGGGATGCCCCCAATGGCACCCTGAGGTTCGTCACCACCGGAATCGCCGAGCCCACCTCCTACATCGACTCCGACCGCAAGGCCTGCGGCTACGACGTCGAGCTGGCGATGCTCATCGCGCGAGAGCTCGGCTATCGCATCGACGTCTCCACGCTGCCCATGGACTCCATCATCGCGCAGGTCACCTCGGGCAAGTCCGACTTCGGCGGCGAACTCACCATCACCCCCGAGCGCCAGGAGAAGGCCGACTTCACGATATCTGCCTTCGACATGGGCATCGCCCTCGTCGTGAAGAGCGAGCCGACCGCGCAGGCGGGCCTGCTCGACGGCCTCAGGGAGAGCTTCGAGCGCACCTTCGTCACCGAGGACCGCTGGCAGCTCATCCTCGCCGGCCTGGGCGTCACCCTGCTCGTGGCCCTGGCATCGGGCGCTCTCGGGCTCGGCCTCGGATTCCTCACGGTGCTGGCAAGGCGGCGCAAGAGCCCGGCGATCGACGCGCTGCTCGACGCCTTCCAGGGCATCATGGGGCGCCTGCCCATCGTCGTCGTGCTGATGGTCTTCTACTACATCGTGTTCGGGAAGGTCAACGTGCCCGGCGCGCTCGTGGCGATCATCGTCTTCTCCCTCGCGTTCGGCGCGGCGTCGGGCGCCACGATGTGGAACTGCGTCTCGGCCATCGGGCGCGGGCAGGAGGAGGCCTCGCTTGCGCTCGGCTTCGACAGCAACGAGACCTTCTTCGGCGTCATCCTCCCCCAGGCCGCCCGCCAGTTCATCCCGCTGCTCCAGGCCCAGCTCGTGAGCCTCGTCAAGGACACCGCCGTCGTGGGCTACATCGCGGTGGTCGACCTCACGCGCGCGAGCGACCTCATCCGCAGCCGCACCATGGAGGCCTTCTTCCCGCTCATCGCGACGGCCCTCATCTACGCGGTCATCTGCTCGCTCGTCGTGCTCGCTATGCGCGCCATCATGCGACGCCTGGACATCGCCACGCGCGAGCGCGCCATCAAGGGGGTGGAGCTGTGAGCCTCATCGAGGTGCATCATCTGCGCAAGGAGTTCGGCGACTCGGTGATCCTGCGCGACGTGAACGCCAACGTCGAGCGCGGCGAGGTGATCTCGATCATCGGCCCCTCGGGCACCGGAAAGTCCACCTTCCTGCGCTGCCTCAACCGCCTGGAGACGCCCACCTCGGGCCAGATCCTGGTGGACGGCGTCGACGTCTGCGACCCGTCGTGTGACCTTCCGGCCCTGCGCCGCAAGATGGGCATGGTGTTCCAGAGCTTCAACCTCTTCCCCCACATGCTGGTGGCGGAGAACATCATGATGGGCCCGGTGCGCCTGCTCGGCATGGGCAAGCAGGAGGCCTACGAGCTCGCGCTCGACCTGCTCGCGAAGGTGGGCCTCAAGGACCGCGCGCTGCGCTACCCCCACGAGCTCTCGGGCGGTCAGCAGCAGCGTGTGGCCATCGCCCGAGGCCTGGCCATGTCGCCTGAGATCCTGCTCTTCGACGAGCCAACCTCCGCGCTCGACCCCACCATGGTCTCGGAGGTGCTCTCGGTAATGAGGTCGCTCGCCGACGAGGGCCTCACGATGATGGTCGTCACCCACGAGATGCGCTTCGCGCGCGACGTCTCCAGCCGCATCTTCTACATGGACCGCGGCGAGGTTTGGGAGGCGGGCCCGCCCAAGCAGATCTTCGAGAGCCCCGAGCGCCGGGAGACCTACGACTTCATCTTCCGCGTGCGTAGCTGGGAGTGGGAGCTCGCCCGCGTCGACTACGACTTCCCCGCCATGTTCGGCTCGCTCGAGGACTTCTGCGCCCGGCAGTTCCTGGGCGCGACCATGGTCCACAAGTGCCAGATCGTCGTCGAGGAGCTCGTGGAGGGCAGGATCCTCCCTGCAGCACGAGCGGCCGGGATCGATGACATCGACGCCCGTCTCAGCATCTCGGTTGCCGAGGGCGGCGATACGGCGACGCTCGAGGCCGATTGCCGCTCGCTCATCGAGCACGGCGCCGACCCGGAGATGCTCAAGCGCGCGGGTGACGAGATTTCCGCGGCGCTGTTCGACAAGTACGCCACGTCCCTGAGTCGCGAGGTGCCGGGAGTCTTCCGCTTCCAGATTGGCTAGCTGCGAAATGAGTCAATTGGCTACGTCCCTAGTGGGGGCAACCGACGCTAATTGCGTGTCGTCCTGAGCGGAGCGCCGGCAACTGCGTGTCGTCCTGAGCGGAGCGCCGAAGGCGCGTAGTCGAAGGACCTCCGGGGATCCTTCGACTCGCTTCGCTCGCTCAGGATGACACAGGGGTCTTCGCTCGCTCAGGATGACACCAATGAGTCAATACACTACGTCCCTATTGACTCATTTACGCCTTGGCGGCGAGCACGAGCTCTTTGCCGGCGTTCCAGGCCTGGCCCACCTTCGCGCCGGTAGCGTAGTAGCCGCTCTGGAACTGGTCGAAGATGATGGCGCCGAGCTTGGCCGGGTCGATCTTGCCCTCCTCCGAGAGCACGTCCTCCTCGGCGAGCACGTCCACGATGGTGCCGACGACGGCGTGTAGATGGTCGGTCTGCACCACCTCGGCGAGCTCGCAGACGAGCGTCACCGGGAACTGGTCGATCACGGGCGCGTTGACGGCCTCGGCGCGCGTCTCGGTGAGGCCGGACTTGGCGAACTTGTCGGCCAGCTTGTTGCCCGTGGCGATGCCCAGGTAGTCGGCCTCGGCCATGTGCGCCTCGTCGGCGAGCGCCACGGTGAAGGCGCCCGATGCGCGAACGGCCTTGGTGGTAGCGTGGTCCTCGTCGATGCACAGGGCGACCTTGTCCATGCCGCAGATGGTGCCCCAGGCGGCGTTCATCGCCTGCGGGGTGCCGTCGGCGTCGTAGGCAGCAACCATCAGCACGGGCATGGGAAACACGGCGGGCATCGATCCCAGGCTCTTCTTCATGCTGGGCCTCCTCGGCTGGATGTTATAAGACAGCTTGATGGTAGCGCACTCACGCACCGCACGCACAAGCGTGTATTGCTATCATTGATAGCAGTACTTGATAACGTCCTATCGTTCGGGGAGACATGATGCCGCCATCTTCGACAGCCGTCACCACTCAGGTAAACACGCGCGTTGACGCCGCCGTCAAGCAACAGGCTGACGAGGTCCTCGCACTTGCGGGGAGCACCGCAGCCGAGCTCGTCCGCTCCGTGATGGCCAAGGTGGCTCGGGGGATGCGCGACTACGAGGAGGTCGCAAACGTGCTGGAGGGCAGCACATCCCGTGAGCCAGACGAGGCGCTCGAGGCGGGCTGGGCCTTGGCGGATTCCCTCTATGCGACGATCGACGCCGAAGGAAAGTCGCTGGCATCCGATGCGCGCAGCTGGGATGAGGTCTACTCCGAGGCACGCTCCGAGCACCTTGCGGAAAAGGAGCTCAGCAGATGAGTCGAAACCATCCGCGCCTCGTCATCGATACGTGCATATGGGTTGATAGCTACTGCCCGAGCCACGTGGGATGCGAGCCTGCAAGAGAGCTCATAGAGCGCGCACGGGCAAAGGGGGCAACGCTTCTATACCCCGTGCACTGCATCAAGGACGTCCAATACGTACTCATGCATGAGTTCAGGCGCATCGCGCGGCAGGAGCAGGGAGGCGTTGACGAGGCCACGGGCGCGGCCATCCGCGAGGGCGTGCTCGCCTGCCTCCGCAACATGGCCGACCTCGCCCATGCCATCGGCGGCGATGCCTCGGATGTGTGGCTTGCGCTCAAGTACCTGAACGTCCACCCCGATCTGGAGGACAATCTCGTGCTCAGCGCCTGCCGACGCGGCAACGCTAATTTCCTCGTCACCTCCGATAGAAAGCTTATCGAGGCTGCCGACATCGCCGCCAAGACTCCCCAGCAGATGCTCGCCATCCTCGAGCTCGACGAACGGTCCTGACGCCGTGCTATCCAACGGGGCATGAGGCTCTCCCCCGCTGCAATGTCCTTGCGCCTGCCGTAGTACTAAGATGGCCATAGCAACTTGTTGGTTGTCTAGACAACATTTGAGGAGACTCCGATGGGCGAGAACGCATTGGCGCACACCCCGCTCTTCCATGGCATCCGTGCCGACGAGATAGAGCAGCTCCTCCCCTGCCTGGGCGCGCGCTGGCGCGACTTCTCCAAGGGCGAGCTCATCCTGCGCGCCGGTGACGTCACCGACGAGCTGGGGATCATCGTGCGCGGAAGCGCGAACATCGTGGTCAACTCGTACTGGGGCGACAGCGTCATCTTTGGACACATCGGCCCGGGCGAGGTCTTCGCCGAGAGCTACGCGGCTATCCCCGGCGAGGAGCTCGGGGTGGACGTCGTCGCTGCCGAGGAATGCCAGGTGTGCTTCCTCGACATGGGCAAGTTGCTCACAACCTGCGAACGCTCATGCCCCTTCCACCACCGGCTCATCCACAACATGATCCAGCTCTCGGCCCGCAAGAACCTCGGCCTCTCGCGGCGCATGACCCACATCGCGCCAAAGTCCATCCGCAAGCGCCTGCTCTCCTACCTCTCCCAGCAGGCGCTCGAGCAGGGAAGCTCGCATGTCACGATTCCGTTCTCGCGCCAGCAGCTGGCCGACTACCTCGGCGTCGACCGAAGCGCCCTCTCGAACGAGCTCTCCAAGATGCGCCGCGACGGCCTCATCGACTTCCGCAAGAGCGAGTTCGAGCTGCACCCGCGCGGGAGCCAGCCTGCCGTGGTATGACAGCCTGGGGACAGGCACCCAAGTGTCATATCGAAATACGGATATGACACTTGGGTGCCTGTCCCCAGGCTGTCATACCACGGCAGGCTGGCAACGATAGGCCGTTTACTTGGCGGCAGTCCAGGCGGCAAACTCCTCGTCGGTCGCGAGCACCGTGTGCGTGCCCTCCACCAGATGCTCCTTGCCCTTGGCGTAGTCGATGCCGGCAGCCACGTGGTCGTAGGAGGTGGAACGGCGCTTCTTCTCCACCTCGGGATTGGGATGCGGCACGGCCGAGAGCAGGCTCTTGGTGTAGGGGTGGATGGGATTCGCGAAGATCTCTTCCGTCGTCCCCGTCTCCACCATGTAGCCCAGGTGCAGCACGCCGATGCGGTCGGAGATGTACTTCACCATCGAGAGGTCGTGGGCGATGAAGAGGTAGGCGCAGCCGATGTCGTCCTGGATGTCCTTCATCAGGTTCACGACCTGCGCCTGGATGGACACGTCGAGGGCCGAGATGCACTCGTCGGCGATGATGAGCTTGGGGTTCATGATGAGGGCACGCGCGATGCCCACGCGCTGGCGCTGGCCACCGGAGAACTGGTGCGGGTAGCGCTCGGCGTTCGCGGTGGACAGGCCCACCTTCTTGAGCATCTCGCTCACGGCGTCGTCACGTTCCT
>CACZNT010000214.1 GCA_902782635.1 uncultured Coriobacteriaceae bacterium | reverse complement strand
GACACTTGGGGACTGTCCCCAAGTGTCACGCCGGTAGGGCGCCCCACGCTCATGACGACACGTAGGTTGCAGGGGGTATGCGGAAGTCGACCTGCCCTTTTGTTTAGCCGCCAATCGTCGTTTTGGGCCGATTCCCCAAAACGGCGGAGAAAACGTCGCATTATCGCAATACTGTAGCACTCAGCATCATGCGTCTGACCTGCGGCTATGCGGCGTTTGCCCAGGTAGACGCCCTGTCTATAGAATGACGATTCTGCGACGTTTGTTCCGATTTGCATACCCCCATAGGGTATCCCTACCCTCGCACCTCGCCACTCGGTTCCAAGGGGCGAGGTCCTTCGACTCCGGCGCTGCGCGCCTCCGCTCAGGACGACAGCTGGTAGAAGGGGGAGCTGGGGTCGAGGCAGGCGCCAAGGAACGGGTCTCCCTCGGCGATGGAGGGATGGCGGGCAAGAAGGTCATCCGCATGCGAGGCATGGTCTGCCCTGGCAGGAACCCGCACGTGCGCCGTCGCCACCACGCAGCAGAAACGCCCGCGCTCGCCGGCTCGCAGGCATAGGTCGACCACGGCCGCCTCGGCATCGTCGGCAAAAGCGAGGTCGAGCCCGCCCAGCTCGCGAAACACGTCCGCGCGCAGCGCAAGGCACGACGCCGCAACGGCGGACACATCGTGGTTGCAGCAGAGGAACTGCGAATACCCCACATCCATCCAGGCTAGGCCGGCCGACATCGGCGTGCGCACGCCATCGGCGCGAATCGTGAGCCCCGCCGAGGACACAAGGCCGTCTGCATCCAGCGTGATAGGCGCGGCAATGGCCACCTCGTCGCGCGCGAGCACGCCGACGAGCTCGTCGGCGCAGCCCTCGTCGAGCACGGCGTCCTCCGCAGCAAGCAGCACGACATCAGCATCGCCCAGGGCATCGAGCTGCCCATCCGAGGCGCCATGCAGCGCCTCCTCGAGGCTCAGCCGGCAGACCCGCCTCTCCCCGACCCCGCCGAAGCGCGTGCGGTAGGTGAGCGGGTAGCTGCCCGTGCCGACGCGGGCGTCGATGCCCACGCGGTCGAAGTGTGCCTGCACGGCGAGGCGCCCCGCCTCCAGCAGGTAGGGCTTGCTCTCGAGGTTCGTAGCGGACGAGCTGGGGTAGCTGCGCCAGTGGTAGAGCATGCGCGGCACGTGAACGATCTCGCGCGCAAGCTCGGCCGCCTTGAGCGTGAGGTCGTAGTCCTGCGCGCCCGTAAGCTCGGCCGGCGTCGGCTCCACCTGCTCGAGCACGCGCCTGCTCACCATCAGCATGTGGCAGACGATGTTGCCGTCCAGGAGACGGCTCGGGTTCCAGCTCGGCTTGAACTTGGGGCCGAAGAAACGCTCGCTGGCGGCGTCGTCGCCCGCCTCGTCATCCGGCACGCCCCACATGTCCTCGTCGCAGAAGAGCAGATCGGCCTCGGGCGCGGCGCAAATGGCCTCCACGTAGCGGAAGAGCGCGTCGGGCTCGAGCAGGTCGTCGTGGTCGACGAAGGCAACGTAGTCGCCCGTCGCCTCGGCCAGGGCCGCGTTGGTGTTCTCGGCGATGGAGCGGTTCTCAATCTCGATGATGCGGACGCGCTCGTCGCGGGCCGCCTCGGCAAGGACGTCGTCCACCTCCGCGCACTCCCCGCTCGCGTTTGCGAGGATCAGCTCGAGCTTGGGGTAGGTCTGGCCCAGCACCGAATCCACCATCTCGCGCAGGTAGCTCGCCGGCGGACGGTACACCGGCGTGACGATGCTCACGAGGGGCTGGCGCTCCAGCTTGCCGGCCTCCCTGCACTGGCGGTCCAGCTCGGCCTCGCAGGTGCGCTGCGCGCGAAACCACGCGTCGTAGCGCTCGTCGTTCTGCACGTTGCGGCGCTCCTCGAGCCAGGCCTGCTCGCTCGCGCGGCACTCGTCGAAGGAAACCGTCCGCGCCGCGCGCAGGCGCGAGCCGTCCTCGCGAGACGCGCGCACCGTGAGCCGGAAGCCCCAGCGGTACGTACGATTTCTGAGCGAGACGGTCACGATGCGCGTACCGTCCTCGCCCGGGCGCTCGCCTATCTGGAGGCACTCGGCCACGGGGCGGCGCACGATGGAGGCGATGGTGCCCGAGAGCTCGGGCGCGCCCGTGCATCCCTCGGGGAGGACCGCCTCGAAGCGCGCGATGACGCCCTGGTCGTAGAGGGGGCGGATGCCGAGGAAGCGGATGTCGATGCCGGATGCGGGCATGGGGGCTGACCTCGTAGCTCGGGTGCGGACTCGGACGCGGGCGACGGCGTCGGTCGCTAGAGGCCCTGGCTGGCGCGCCACTCCGCAAACGCCGGGTGCGCCTGGTCCTTGTCGGAGAGCTTGGGCTCGGCACCCTCGACGATCGGCCACTCGATGCCGATGGCGGGGTCGTCCCACATGAGACCGCCCTCGTCGTTTGGATGGTAGACGTCGTCGCACTTGTAGCAGAAGGTGGCCGTCTCGCTCATCACGTAGAAGCCGTGGGCGAAGCCGCGCGGGATGAAGAACTGGCGATGGTTCTCGGCAGAGAGGACGACGCCCTCCCACTGGCCGAAGGTGGGGCTGCCCGGACGCAGGTCGACGGCGACGTCGAACACCTCGCCCTCCACCACGCGCACCAGCTTGGACTGCGGGTGGTTGATCTGGAAGTGCAGGCCGCGCAGGACGCCCTGAGTGGAGGCGGACTGGTTGTCCTGGACGAACTCGACGTCGATGCCGCCGGTGGCGAAGTCGGGCGCCTTGTAGGTCTCCATGAAGTAGCCGCGCGCGTCGCCGTAGGACTTGACGTCGACGATGACGACGCCGTCGATGGACGTGGGCGTGAAGGTGAAGTTGCCGGACGTGATGGGCTCGGACGCTGCCATGGGGCCTCCTCCTCGGGAAGGTTCAACCCCTCAAGGATAGCGCAAGGCCAAGACGTGGCACCGGGGCACACCCTTTTGCAGCGGGTAAGACGGAGGCGGATGGCTACAAAACGAAGTATTGCGGCTATGTTTTGGGAATCGTCGAGTAGCGGCCAATCGCGACCTGCGGATTTGCAGCCTGATACCCGACGAATCGGAAAACGTAGCCGCAATACTTCGTTTCGTAGCCAATCGCATGGACGCTTGAAGGCCGCCCCATGTGGAAAAGGGCGGGGTCCTTCGACTTCGGCGCTTCGCTCAGGACGACGCTTAAGATGACGGGTGTCATCCTGAGCAAGCGAAGCGAGTCGAAGGATCTCAGGAGGTCCTTCGACTTCGCGCCTGCGGCGCTCCGCTCAGGACGACACACAGGTTGGAGACGCCTCCGCTCAGGACGACGCTCTTTACCACATCTGGCTAGAGCTTCTGGAAATCGCCCACCCTGGAGAAGTCGACGTAGTCGATGGCGTCAAGCTTCCCCGTGCTGGTATCCGGGCAGACCATGTACCACAGCTTCTCGCCGTTGTAGGTGGCGGTCATGTAGTAGTGGTACTGGTACCACTCCGTACTCCCATAGGGGTAGTCGTAGTAGCAGCTGCGAATATCCTCGAAGCCGCCAATGCGGCGCGCGATGTCGCTCAGCGCGGCAGGCGAGGTCATAGAATCCCAGCGCTTGGCAATCCAGTAAGGATGTATCGGTTCCGTGGCCATCGAGACAATCTTGCCGCCATAGACGGGTGGATACCTAAAGCCGGATTCGTTGTAAAGCCACGTCGTGATGGCGTTCATCTTCTCGGGAGGTGTCATCGAAGGCGTGGTATGGTCGCGGATGAGCCCGTCAATCCACGCGTCGCGCGACTTCTTCGAATCGACCACGTTGGCCTTCACATGCTTCGCCACTCGATTGTCCTCGTAGACCGTGATGGTGGCCGTGCCTGGGTTTTGGAACCCTGCTCGATAGAGGTATCCGCCATCCACCTTGTACATGTCGTTCACGCAATTGCTCTCATACTTGACGTCGTATAACATGCCGCGCGATACCACTGCGGCATCGCTTAGCTCCACCTTGATGCTATTGATGTCGGGATTGTCGGTCTTGATGAAGATTGGTCGCGTGGACGTAGCGCCAATATTTGCGTCGTAGGTATAGAAGTCGCTGCCCAACCCATCGATGAGGTAGAGCTCGTAGGAGTACTTCCCCTTCGGCTCGCCCCACTGGGCGTAGATCGTGATGTTGCGCTTGCCGGCGGGGTCGATGACGACACTCTGCCCCGGCTGGTACATGATGCCCGTGCCGTCCCGCTTGGTGTTCCATCCCATGAAGCGCTTGCCCTCGAGCTTGGGAATGTAGCCGGCGACTATGGTGTACGGCTTTCCCAGCTCGACGGTGTCGCCATAGGTATCGCTGTAGGAATTGTGCCTGCCGCCCTGGGGGTCGTACCTCACGTAGAACGTGCTCTCCCAGCGGGCGTAGAGCGTGATGGACGATCCAGCCTGTGCCAGGTTGCGCATCTTGGCGCCGGCATCGAGGAGCTCGACCGCATAGATCGGATAGCTTGCCTGCGTGCTCCATCCGACGAACTGCGACCCCTTCATGGTGAAGGGGCAGGAGGCAAGGATGACGTCTTTGCCCGATTCTGCCGTCTGGCTGAACGCCTTGCCCGTGCCCCCATTGGGGTTGTAGTTGATGGTGTAGGTGGTGGGGACAGGCGCGGGCTTGTCTTTGTCATAGAGGGCCGTGACCGTGAGATTTGCCGTCACCTTCGAGAACGACTTGTCCCACTTGGCGAAGGTATAGCCCGCGTGGGTGGGCGGCGTGGGCGCCTTGGCGGCCTTGCCCGATTCCACCTTCTGGGTCTTGAGGGTGGCGCCGTCGACGCCGTCCTTGAAGGTGACGGTATAGGTAGCCGGCGTGGGCGTGGGCGTCGGGGTCGGCGTGGGCGTCGGGGTCGGCGTAGGCGTAGGCGTGGGCGTCGGGGTCGGCGTGCTGCTGCCGCCGGGCTTCAAACCGTAGAAGCCGATGGTCTCGTACTTCCAGCCATGCTTCGAGCTGAGGACGTTGCGCTCCTGCAAGCTGGCCGTGTAGTGGTGCTGGCCGCGCTTGAGGCGACCGTTGTAGAGACGGTAGAGCGGCACACCATGGGCATCATCGGAGTAGAACGCCGTGGTCTCCAGCGTCCAGCCAAACCGCGCACACAGCGCGTTAGCCTCACCCCTGTCCGTCGTGTAGTGGTGGTCTCCCGACTTCTTGTTGTAGAGGCGATACACGGGGGTCTTCGACTTCTTCGGCGCGTGCCAGGCGATGCCTTCCTGGACCCAGTCGCCCTTGGTGATCTTCGGTAGGTCGCGGAACTCGCCGTAGTTGATGGTGTAGAGGTGCTCCGAGGTCTTCTTGTTGTAGAGGCGGTACACAGGAACGCCGGAATCTGCTGCCTGGGAGGCGGACGGCGTGGCAAGCAGGGCCACGAGCGCGACGGCCGCGATGGCGATCAGGCGGACGAGCGGATTCGTCCGAATGGCTGACAGGGTCTTCGGCATTGTCGGCTCCTCTCGGGGGAAATAGTCCTGTGGCGATTATGCTGGCCCGCCCGAACACTCGGGAGCAGCCCCTGGCATTCGGATTCCGAATGGAGTAGCCCCCATTGCAATGCACATTGCAATGGGGGCCATCCCCAAAATGGCCTTGCGCTAGAGACGGCGGAAGGTGTGGGATGTGGGGTCGAGCTCGTAGGTTATATTGCGCGCGTTGTCACCGTAATACCCCGACACACGCACAGTCAGCCGCTTGCCGTTAACGCCCACCACGCCATTCCTATCGTCGAGGTTGACGGAGAGCACTTCCGAGAACTGCGCCATGTTCGGGTACTTGTCGGGACCGCAGCGCAGCACCTTGAGGAGGCTGCTGGAATACCGGGAGATCTCAACGATGATGAACACGTTCGTCTTGTCGTATTTCCAGTAGTGAACTATGGCACCCCGCCCCTCGTACATAGCGCGGGCATACCCATTGTGCGAGAGCTGGACAGTTCGTGCCTGCTGAAGGAACTGCGGCATGAAGCTGTCGTTGATGCCGTCGCAATTGACATCCAGATTGGAGTAGTTCGTGTTGAGCTCTAGCTGTCTGAATACCTGTCTCTCGGTATCGACCTGCGAAACGCCGTAAAAGCCGATCGACTCGTACTTCCAGCCAAACTTACTCGTGAGGTCGTTGCGCTCCTGCTGGCTCGCAGTGTAGTGGTGCTGACCTCGCTGCAGGCGCCCGTTGTAGAGGCGGAAGAGCGGAACGCGCTTGGCGTCGTCGGAGTAGAAGGCAACCGTCTCGTAGGTCCACCCATGCTTTGCAACCAAGGCGTCGCGCTCGGTCGTGCTGGTGGTGTAGTGATGGTCGCCGGAGCGCTTGTTGTAGAGGCGATAGACCGGGGTCTTTGAGGACGTGGGAGCATACCAGGCTACGCCCTCCTGAACCCAGTCGCCATTGGAGACGTGGGGCAGTTGGTTGTACTCATTGGCACCGCTCGTATAGAGGTGCTCGCTCGTCTTCTTGTTGTAGAGGCGGCCGATGGGCACAAGGCCGGCCGGAGCGTCGAAGGCCATGGGCTCCACTTCGCCCTCGACGGACTGCTCGCCCCCGGCATCGACTTCAGTCGCTTCGACGCCCTGCTCTGCCGCGGACAGCTCGGCTTCTTCGGGTGCCGCGAGCTCGACGGCCTCGGCGGTTACCTCCGTCCCGGCGAAGTCCTCCTCGGCAAGCGCGGCCGGCGCCAGCATCGTAGTCGCCGCGAGCGCGGCGGCGAGCGCCAACGCGAGCAGCGGGTTCTTTCGCGACAGACGCGTCTCCCCTACCATCTGGACCTCCTCGATAGAGCCTACATGCGGTTCAATCATACGTGACGCAAGTGCGCAGGCTCATTTCGGCTGGCAGGTTTCGGTGTCCGGGTATCTGCCAGGCCCCAGTCGTCTGGTGACCGTTAGCGGCTGATGCTAACGGTCACGGACGTTCGCAGGGTCCGGTAGAGAGGCTGTTTTTGCGAAATGGGCCCCGTCGGTGACCGTTAGCGGCTGATGTTAACGGTCACCGGCGGGGCCGCTCCTGCAGAAGGGCGAGGTCCTTCGACTTCGCGCCTGCGGCGCTCCGCTCAGGACGACACGCGGGTTCGTGTCATCCTGAGCGAGCGAAGCGAGTCGAAGGATCCCCCGCAGTGCAGGAAAGGGCGAGGT
>CACZNT010000213.1 GCA_902782635.1 uncultured Coriobacteriaceae bacterium | reverse complement strand
GACAACGTGGCCCTGTGGCACGAGCGCGACATCAGCCACTCGAGCAACGAGCGCGTGGCGCTGGCCGACAGCTTCATCGCGCTCGACCACATGCTGCGCTGCCTCATTCGCATCGTCGACGGCCTCGTGCTCTACCCGGCGCGGATGCTGGCCAACCTCAATTCCACGCGCGGCCTCATCTTCTCGTCGAAGGTGCTCCTCGCCCTCGTCGACACCGGCATCACGCGCGAGGCGGCCTATGCCATCGTCCAGCGCAACTCCATGCAGGTGTGGGACGATGTCCAGCAGGCGCGCGAGGGCAAGTCGCTCAAGGAGCTCCTGGCCGAGGACGACGAGTGCACGCTCACGCCCGAGCAGCTCGACGCCATCTTCGACCCCTGGAGCTTCCTCGGCCGCATCGACGACGTCTTCGAGCGCCTCAACACCCTCAGCTTCTCGGAGGACTAGCATGACCAGCATCGACTTCACGCCCACCGGCGTCTGCTCGAGCAACATCCACGTCGAGCTCGACGACGCCGGCAAGACCATCGAGCGCATCGAGTTCGCGGGCGGCTGCAACGGCAACCTCAAGGCCATATCCGCCCTCGTCGCGGGCCACGACATCGACGAGGTGACGCCGCTTCTGGAGGGAATCACCTGCGGGCAGCGCTCCACCTCCTGCGCCGACCAGCTCACCCGCGCCCTGCGCTCGGCCCGCGAGCTCGCCACCCAGGAGGCCTAGCCCCCATGGCGGCCAATCTCACCAGGCGCGGCGCGCTCAAGGCGGGCGCCGCCGCGGGCATCGCCACCATCGTGCTCGACGCGCTCGCGGGATGCGCCAACCCCGCGACGAGCGGCAGCACCGACCCCGTGGTGGTGGAGAAGGACGACGCCACTAAGGTGATCGAGACCTTCTCCGAGATTGACCTGCGCATCTCGGAGGGCGAGCGCTGGGAGCTCCCGCTGGGAAGCGTGCTCCACCCGGCCGAGGGCGTGTGGATTCCCGCGCTGTGCACGGGGGATTCCGCCGATTCCACCAACAAGGCCTGCGCGATGTCGTCCACCTCGGGCATGCTGCTCGACGTCGTGCCCGAGCACATCTCGCAGGGCACCACCTGGGCCATCTTCGACGCGCGCTGTTCGGACCAGGTCTTCGCCTGGACCGAGATCGACATCATCGAGCGCAATTGGGTGCTCTATGCCTCGCAGTTTGCCGACGGCGCGCTTGCGGGCGAGCCGGTGAAGCTCTGGGAGGCCGACCGCCTCTACGACCCGCCGCTCGTGTGCTGCACGGGCAACCAGGTGCTCTGGCTGGTGATGCCCAACGCGAAGGGCGAGCTGCGCACCGAGCACTCCTTCTGCTATCAGTGGAAGGTGGGGGAGAGCAAGGCCAACGCGGTGGTCGAGTCGCCGGGCCGCTTCGCCACGGCGCCCGCGATCTCGGGCGACACCATCACCCTCGTGCCGCGCGTGCGCGCCGACGAGGGGGTCTACTACGGCATCACCGCCTACTCCCTCACCGACAACCTGCGCACCATCGTCGACCAGCTGGTCCTGCCGGTGAGCGTGCGCCCGATGAACGCCGTGCGCATAGGCGAGACCTTCGTGTTCTCCATCGAGGCAAACTACAGCTCCGGCGGACTCCTGGGGCAGATGGGCACCTACATCGGCACGGGGACGGGCCCGTTCGTGATGTTCGAGCGCGAGCCGTTTGCCGAGGTGGTGGGGACGCAGGACGAGGTTTACGTGATCAAGAGCCGCTCGTCGTACTTCGTGGTGGACGTGCCGCACAAGACCTACTCCATCCTCACGGCCGCCGACCACTGCGTCGACTACGGCGAGTACCCCGCGCGCGAGGGGGAGACCACCTCTTTCGTCACCTTCGCCACCCTCAAGAGCCGCGAGACGGGCTACCCCTCGTCGGTGGTGGTGCGTACCTTCGACCTCGCCTCCGGCCTCTCCGGCGATTAGCGCGCTGCGGGGAAGGGGCGGCTACCTTCCTGAGATAAAGGGACAGGCAGCTTGTCTCATGGCCCCCAACCTTTATGTTCCCGATCGGGGCAATACGCCGAAAGGCTGCGCTGTAAGCTAGCTTTTAAGATAAATGTTGGAATATCATAAATAGACTGCACTACAGCGCAAGGAGGCCAACATGGCGTCTGATACCAGGAAGATCCTGTACGTCGAGGACGAGAAGTCCATCCGCGACGCGGTTGCCGCCTATCTCGAGCGCGAGGGCTACTGGGTGCGCGGCGTCGGCGATGGCCGCTCCGCCGTCGAGGAGTTCGAGAAGCACACGTTCGACCTCGTGATTCTCGACCTCATGCTCCCCAAGCTCTCCGGCGAGCGCGTGTGCCGCGCCATCCGCGACACCTCCGACGTGCCCATCATCATGCTCACCGCGAAGGGCGAGGTGGAAGACCGCATCATCGGCCTCGAGTTGGGCGCCGACGACTACCTCATCAAGCCCTTCTCGCCGCGCGAGCTCGTCGCCCGCGTCCGCGCCCTGCTGCGCCGCGCTCATGCGGAGGCCGAGCCCTCCCTCGAGCTGCTCGACTTCCAGGACCTCGTCATCGACATCTCCGGCCACAAGGTGCTCGTCGAGGGCGAGGAGATCGACCTCACGGCCTCCGAGTTCAAGCTGCTCACCACCCTCGCCCGCTATCCGGGTCGCGTCTACACCCGCATGGAGCTGGTGGAGAAGGTGCTGGGCTACGACTTCGAGGGCTACGAGCGCACCATTGACTCCCACGTCAAGAACCTCCGCGCCAAGCTCGGCGACGACCCGCGCAACCCGCGCTGGCTCTACACCGTCCATGGCGTCGGCTATCGCTTCGAGGCCCCCGAGGCCGAGGGTGCCGACGGCGAGGCCGAAAAGGAGTAGCTGGTAAGCCGTGGCCAGGTTCGTCATCGGGAAAAAGGCTCGTCAGGCCGAGGCCGGCGAGCCTTCTGCGTCCGACTCCCCCAAGGCATCGTGGAACACGACGCGTACGAGCCCCAAGCAGAAGGCCCCGTATGCGCGCCGCATGGCCATGTCGTTCTCCTTCATCGCCGCGCTTACGTCCATCGTCCTCATCATCGTGCTCGCCATCGTGTGGGAGGGCGTGTTCCAGCAGTACACCCGCGCGAACATGGAGCGCCTGGCAGATGCCACGGCCTCGACCCTCGCGGAGGAGTACGCGCGCGTCGGTCGTTGGACGGATGACGTCCTCGCGTCGGCATCGTCTGCGCTCTCGTCGTCTTCCGGCGCGGGCGTGCAGGTGCTCGACGCGCAGGGCCACATAATCTACGACGACACCTGGGCGCGGGTCGGCTCGGCTGGCCGCACGGGCGGCACGAGCGGATCGACGGCGCTGCCCTCGCCGACGGGCTCGGCCGGCAACGTCTCGCTCGCCCCCACGGCGCAAGACTCGATCGTCTCCTCGCCCATCACGCTCGCGAGCGGCGAGGAGGTGGGGACGGTGCGCGTGTGGGTGTTTGGCTCGGAGGCCCTGCTCACCAAGAGCGACGCCGCCTTCCGCAACACCTCCTACGGCGCCATCCTCGCGGCCGGCGCCATCGCCATCCTCATCGCATCCATCGCGGGCACGCAGTTTGCCCGCACGCTCGCCAAGCCCGTCAACCGCATCACGGCCACGGCCGCCTCCATCCGCAACGGCGACCTCACCGCGCGCACCAACCTGCGCGGCGACGACGAGATCGGCCAGCTGGGCGAGACCTTCGACGACATGGCCACCACGCTCGAGCGCGACCTCAAG
>CACZNT010000212.1 GCA_902782635.1 uncultured Coriobacteriaceae bacterium | reverse complement strand
TGGCAACGCACGACCGCGAGATGGTCGACTCCATGCGCAAGCGCGTCATCGCGCTCGAGGCCGGCCACATCGTCCGCGACCAGGAGAAGGGAGGCTACGGCTATGGGGCCCTCTAACATCGGATACTCCATCCGCGAGGCGTTTCGCCACTTCCGCCGCAACTGGTCTACGTGCCTGGGCGCCGTGGTGACGATCTTCCTCTCGCTGTTCATCATCGGCATCTTCGTCTTCGGCTCCGCACTGCTCTCCAACATGGTGGGCAGCGTCGAGGACAAGGTCACCATCCAGGCGTTCCTGTCCGACGACGCAAATCAGCAGACCGTCGACTCGCTGCAGCAGGCCATCCAGGGCTGGGACAACGTCCAGAGCGTCACCTACAAGAGCAAGGAGGAGGCGCTCCAGGAGTACAAGGACACCATGTCCAACAAGAACGCCGAGGATGCCGTGGCGGCCCTCGACGGCAAGAACCCGATGCCCGCGTCGCTCGTCATCAAGCTTGACGACCCGCAGCTCGTCGAGGCCGCGGCCGACCGCCTGGTGTCCGATGCCGACTTCCGCATGGTGGCAGATGATGCCGACGACCCGTCCGCCTCGGTCCTCTACGGCCAGGGCACGGTCGAGAAGCTCTTCAGCGTCACGTACTACCTGCGCGTGGCGGCCATCGTGCTGGTGGCGCTGCTCACCTTCGTGGCGTTCGTCTTCATCAACAACACCATCCGCCTGGCCATCTCGGCGCGTCGTCGCGAGATCGCCATCGAGCGCCTGGTGGGCGCCTCGAACAGCTTCATCCGCGGGCCGTTCCTGGCCGAGGGCGTGATGGAGGCCATCCTCGGCGCCATCCTCGCCATCGGCGCGCTGCAGCTGGTGCGCATGGTCGCGCTGCCCCGCTTCGAGCAGTCGCTGCCGTTCCTCACCTTCTCGCTGCCCACGCCCACGGTGCTCCTCACCTATGGCGTCCTGGTCGCGATTGGCCTGGTGATCGGCCTGTTTGGCTCGGCCATCGCCATGAGGCGCTACCTCAAGGTCTAGCGACGGCAATCCAGCGGAATGCGACTCGACGGCCCGGCCCCTGCGGTCGGGCCGTCTCTCGTCGGGGCTTCGTGCGACAATCTTCGTGAAGGAACGTGAGCCTGGCCAAGGCCTGGCAAGGGAGGCAATGGGGCGCAATGGGGCGCAAGCGCACGCATAGGGGAAGGACGCGCAGGCCGACCGGCCGCAAGCCGGCGCGCATGCGTGAGGTCGTCGAGGGGACGCTGCGGGTATCGCGTCCCGGCAAGGCGACGATCAGCACCCAGGAGGGTACCTTCCCGGTGGCCTCCCGCGGCCTTCGCGAGGCGATGAGCGGCGACGTGGTGCGCGCAAGCCTGGTGCCGCGCGGCCCCAAGGGGCCGGTCGCCTACGTGCAGACGGTGGTTGAGCGCGCCGTCGAGACTTTCCTGGGAACGTACGAGGTGGCAGCGCCCCTGGGCGTGGTCGTGCCGCTCGACGAGAGAATCGGCCACGACTTCTTCGTCCTTCCCGAGGACGAATCGACCGCGCGGCTCGGCGTTGCCGCTGGCGACGTCGTTGTGGCGCGTATCACTGCCTATCCCGAGCGCGCCAGCGCCGGCACCGCGACCATCGAACGCCGCGTGGGCGCGGCCGAGGAGCTCGACATCGCCATGGAGACCATCATCGCCTCGAACGGCATCGAGGTTGCCTTCGCCCCGGCGACGCTCGAGCAGGCAGATGCGCTTGCGGTAGACGTCGACGGCGAGCTCGCGCGCGACCCGTCGCGCCGCGACCTGCGCCAGCAACGTTGCCTGACCATCGACCCTGCCGATGCGCGCGACTTCGACGACGCCGTGTTCGCCCGAAAGGATGACGGCTGCTTCCATCTGGACGTGCACATCGCCGACGTCACTGCCTACGTCGAGGCCGAGAGCTCCATGGACCTCGACGCGCGCAAGCGCGCCTGCTCCACCTATCTCGCCGATCGCGTCGTGCCCATGTTGCCCGCGCGCCTCTCGGACGACCTCTGCTCGCTGCGTCCCCATGAGGACCGCCTCGCGATGACCGTCTCCATGGAGCTGGACGAATGGGGTGGGGTCCGCTCCTTCGAGGCCTACCCCTCCGTCATCTGCTCGGCGGCGCGCCTGTCCTACGACGAGGCCGATGCCCTGCTGGAGGGAGATGCAGGCATGCTCGCCGGCCATAGCGCACCGGGCGACGACGAGCAGGTGGCCGAGGCGCTCCATGCGCTCGACGAGATCGCGCAGCTGCGGCTTGATGTGCGTGCCCGGCGCGGCGCGCTCGACTTCGACGTGCGCGAGGCGAAGGTGATCCTCGACGGGGAGGGCCATGCCTGCGGGGTGCGCATTCGCGAGCGCACGCGGGCGACCTCGCTCGTCGAGGAGGCGATGCTGCTCGCCAACGAGTGCGTGGCGTCGTTGCTCGCGGGCGCGGGAATCAAGACGGCATTTCGCGTGCACGAGCGCCCCAATGCGCAGGCGCTCTCCGAGCTGCTTCCCGTCTTCTCCGAGCTGGGTGTGGCCAAGGGCGAGCTTGCCGACGACCTCGCCTCGGGCGACAGGTTTGCCATCAAGCGGGTGCTCGACGAGGTGCGCGGGAAGAACGTGGAATATCTGGTGAGCAGCCTGCTCCTGCGTGCCCAGTCGCGGGCCGTCTATCGCGACGAGAACCTCGGCCACTACGCGCTGGGAGCGGAGTCGTACTGCCACTTCACCTCGCCAATCCGCCGCTACCCGGACGTGCTCGTCCACCGTGCGCTCAAGGCGTATCTCGCAGGCGGGAAGGTGGTCATGCCCGCGAGCCTGCCCCAGCTCTGCGAGCACCTCTCCGAGCGCGAGCGCGCCTCGGACGCGGCATCGAGGATGTCGCAGAAGGTTAAGATGGCCGAGCTCTACGAGGGACGCATAGGGGAGGCGTGCACGGGCGTCATCTGCGGCATCGAGAGCTTCGGCGCCTTCGTGCTCCTGGACGAGAGCTGCGCCGAGGGGCTGCTCTCCGTGCGCGACCTCGGCGACGAGTGGTTTGACGTGGCGGGTGGCGGCACGCGCCTCATCGGGAGCTCGACGGGGCGCATCTGGACGCTCGGCCAGCAGATTGCCGTCCGCATCCTGCGCACCGACGTCCGCCGCGGCCGCATCGACCTCTCTCTCACATAAGACAAAGGGGACAGTCCCCCGTGTCATGACAAAGGGGACAGGTAATGTCGGCTACGTCCCCACCGACTCATCCATGGCGTACACTTAGCTAGTTGCACCATCAATCCAGGCAGGGGAGCGCAATGGCCCAGGCAAGTCTCATAGAACAGCTCGAGCGGGCAGAGGCCCTCATGCTCGAGGGATCCGACGAGGCGGCTCTCGAGCTGCTCGGCAAGCTCGCCGAGGACGCCGAGGAGTACGTCGACAGAAACTGCCCCACCACCGAGGAGCTGCAGTGGTTCAGCTTCCCGACGCTCTTCGAGCGCCTGGCCTACCGGCGCGTGGAGGACGACCCCCGCGAGCTGCGCGACATTGGCGAGCCCCTCGACCGCCTCTATGCCGACCTCGCCCTCGCGAACCTGCGTATGGGCGACTACCAGGCCGCGACCGAGGCCCTCAAGCAGGCCGTCCGCTGGAACCCCATGGGCTGCGGATATCGCCTCGACCTCGCCGAGCTCTTCCTCACCAATGGCGACGCCAACGAGTTCCTCGCCCTCTCCTACACGGTCTTCGAGCGCGCGAGCGACGCACGCCACCTGGCGCGCGCTTTCGCGAACTTCGCGCGGTGGTTCGAGCAGACCGGCCGCGAGGACGCCTGCGCCGCAGCCCTGCGCTGCGCGCGCAAGCTCGACGCTCGCGACGAGGCCGCCGATGCCCTCATCGAGCGTGCCAAGGGCACCGCGCACGACCCCGACAGCCTCACCGACGAGCGCGCCTCCGAGATTCTCGAGGCCGAGGGCCTGCCCGATGGCGCCAATGCCGAGATCGCCGTCTGCCTGCTCATGTGCGCCACCGATGCCGCAGATGCCGGCCAGCGCGACCTGGCCACCACGCTCACCCTGCGTGCGCGCGACCTCGTGGGAAGCGCCGCCTGCTCGGCGCTCATCGAGCTCATCCACGCGTCGGACGCCACGGGGGAGGGGGTTGGCGACGATGCATGAGCGCGAGCGCAAGACCATCGCGCGCAATAGGTCGGCGAGCCACGAGTACTTCATCGACGAGACCTTCGAGGCGGGGCTCGTCCTCGCGGGCTCCGAGGTGCGGAGCCTGCGCGAGCGCGCCTGCCAGATCACCGACGCCTTCTGCCTGGTGCGCGGCGGCGAGGCATGGCTGCACGGCGTCCACATCCACCCCTACAGCCACGGCGGCGCCTGGGCACCCGACCCCGATCGCAAGCGCAAGCTCCTGCTCCACCGCAAGCAGATCGACTACCTCGATGGCAAGCTCCGCAACAAGGGCGTTGCGCTGGTGCCGCTCGAGCTGTACTTCGACGAGCACAACCGCGTGAAGCTCACCGTGGG
>CACZNT010000211.1 GCA_902782635.1 uncultured Coriobacteriaceae bacterium | reverse complement strand
TCCGCCGAGGTCCGCGAGGTGTTCCGCGTTCCCAAGGTGGGTGTCGCCGCCGGTTGTATGGTCACGGAGGGCGAGCTGTCCCGCTCCGATCAGGTACGCCTGGTCCGCAACGGCATCGTGGTCTACGAAGGCACCTTCGCCTCCATGCGCCGCTTCAAGGACGACGTCAAGAGCGTCAAGAGCGGCTATGAGTGCGGCCTGGGCCTCGAGAACTTCCAGGACATCCACGTCGGCGACATCCTCGAGGGCTACAAGATCGTCGAAGTCGCCCGCACGGAGTAGGGGGTAGGCCCCAGATGAAGCAGACGCAGGCCTCGCGCAGGTCAGGCGAGATAGCGCGCGAGAAGCTCGGGAGCATCCTGCTCTTCGAGATCTCCGACCCCGACCTCCAGCTCGTGACGCTCACGGGCTGCGAGGTCTCGCCGGACCGCAGCTACGTGCGCGCCTACGTGAGCTGCGAGCCCGAGCGCTACGACGAGGTGATGTCTGCGCTCGAGCGCGCCAAGGGCAGGATCCGCTCGCTTCTGGGGCGCGCCCTCGGCTGGCGCGTGACCCCGGAGCTGAGCTTCAGGATCGACGCGACGACCGACGAGGCCGAGCGCATCGCCCGCGCCCTCGAAGACGTCCCGCCCTCCATGGGCGTCGAGAAGGACGAGGAGGGCTACCCCATCGCAAGCGGGGAGGGCGCAGATGATGACGAATGACGTGCCCGCCTGGCAGGCGGAGCGCTTCGATGCGCTCGCTGAGCTCATCGAGGGCGCCTCGACGATCGCGACCTGTGCCCACACGAGCCCGGATGGCGACGCCCTGGGCTCGCAGCTCGCGCTCTCACAGATCATCGCCGCGCGCTGGCCGGACAAGCAGGTGACCAACCTCCTCGCCGACCTCGACCCCGTGCCGCGCATCTACCGCTTCCTGCCGGGCGCCGACGGCTTCGTGCATGTCGGCGACTACGACATCTGTCCCGACCTGCTCATCTACGTCGACTTGGGGCTGCCCTCGCGCTCGAACGAGGCCGAGCGGCTCGCGAGCGAGGCGGCTCACGTGGCCGTCATCGACCACCATCCCTGCGACGAACCCTTCGGCGACGTGGTGATATGCCGGCCCGACGCCGCGGCGGCGGGCGTGCTCGTCACCGAGTTCGCCGACCACCTCGGCGTGGCGCTCACGCCCGACATTGCGCAGAGCCTCTTCTGCGCCGTCGCCACCGATACGGGGCGCTTCCAGTACCAGAACTCCGACGGCGAGGCCTTCCGCGTCGCGAGCCGCCTCGTCGACGCCGGGGCGGATCCCGCCGAGGTGTCGCTCAACGTGTACCAGAGCTTCACGATCGAGTACCTGAGGCTCGAGGCGCTGGTGATGAGCCGCATCCGCACCTACTTCGACAATCGCCTTGCCTTCTCCTACGCCTCGCTCGAGGACATCCGCGCCTCCGGCTCGAACATCGACGAGTGCGATGGCCTCATCGACCTCGTGCGCAGCGTGTATGGCACCGAGGTCGCGCTCTTCCTGCGCGAGACCTGCGACGGCAAGGTGAGGGGCAACCTTCGCTCGAAGTCGGACCTGGACGTTTCGGGCGTCGCGCGCGCCATGGGAGGCGGCGGCCATGTGGCCGCAGCTGGCTTCACCTGCGACGGCACGCTCGATGACGTGCTGGCCGAGATCCTCCCCAAGCTCCAGGCGCTCATCGCCCCGGGCACTCCGGGGACGCCGCACGCGCTTGCGCTCGACATGCTCGACGAGGACAGCGCCAAGTGAAGCGCGGTCTGAGCGGGATATGCGCGCTCTGCGCGGTCGACAAGCCGCTCGGCTGCACGAGCCATGATGTGGTGGGGCGCGTGAGGCGTGCGCTCGGCGAGCGCCGCGTGGGGCATGCCGGCACGCTCGACCCGGACGCCTCCGGCGTGCTCGTGGTGGGCATCGGCCAGGCGACGCGCCTCATGGGCATGCTCACGCTCGACAGGAAGGGATACCGGGCCACCATCGAGTTTGGCTCGGAGACCGACACCGACGATGCCGAGGGAGCCGTCACGAAGACGGCCGACGTGCCCGCCAGGCTCTCCGAGCAGGGTGTGGCCGAGGCCGTCGTCGCCTCGCTCGTGGGATCGCAGATGCAGGTCCCGCCGCGCTACTCCGCCATCTCCGTCGACGGGAGGCGCTCATATGCGCGCGCCCGCTCCGGCGAGGACTTCGAGCTCGAGGCACGGCAGGTCGAGGTGTTCTCCGCCGAGCTCGTCTCCCTATCATCCGAGCCCGGCGAGCCGCTTCGCTGGGTGGTCGACCTCGTCGTGTCCTCCGGCTGCTACGTCCGCGCCATCGCGCGCGACCTGGGCAGGAGCCTCGGGAGCGCGGCGCACCTCGTAGGGCTCGTCCGCAGCTCGGCAGGCCCGATCGGCCTCTCCGATTGCGTCTCCCTGGATGAGCTCGAGGAGCTCGGCGTCGAGGGCATGCGGAAGCGGTGGCTCGACCCCGTCGAGGCTCTCGGGATCGAGCGCGTCGAGCTCGACGAGCGCATGCTCGAATCCGTGCGTGTGGGCCGGCAGCTCCGCCTGCCGCCTTCCCTCTCCTCGGCGGATGAGGGC
Organism: uncultured Coriobacteriaceae bacterium; assembly: GCA_902782635.1. GTDB lineage: Bacteria > Actinomycetota > Coriobacteriia > Coriobacteriales > Atopobiaceae > CACZNT01. The sequence goes on along the minus strand of CACZNT010000211.1, from coordinate 3,749 downwards.
ACGCCCTTCGCGCTCGTGAGGGCGGGGCGGCTCTATGGCGTATGGACGCTCTCGAAGGGCAGGCTCGTCTCGCAGGCCACCTTCCCCGAGGGAATCGAGGGGGTGCGCGCATGAGGGATGGCGCCCCCATCGTGAGGAGGGCGACGCTCTCCGGTGCGTGCGACGTGCGGCCCGTTCCCGCGGGCATCGCCGATGCCTACGTGTTCGACCCCTCCTTCGATCCTGCGTGCGACCCCTGCGTGGTGGCCCTCGGAGCCTTCGACGGCGTCCACCTGGGCCATCGCGCCCTCATCGACGAGGCCATCAGCGTCGCCCACGAGCGTTCCCTGCATGCCGTGGCCGTTACCTTCGACCCCGACCCCTCCGACGTGCTCTTCCCCGATTCTGCCGAGCCCAAGCTGCTCTCGTGCGCAGATCGCGTGCGAGCGCTCTCCCTCGAGGGGCTTGCAGCGGTGGTCTCCATACCCTTCGACCGCGAGCTCGCGTCCACTCCCTACGACGTCTTCGTCCGCGACATCCTGCTCGGCGCGCTCGACATGCGAGCCTTGAGGGCCGGAAGCGACTTCCGCGTGGGCGCGCGTGGCGAAGGCACCATGGAGCTGCTCTCCGAGCTCGGAGCCGAACTGGGATTTGACGCCTGCGGCGTGGAGCTGGCGCGGCACGACGGCGGTGTGGTGAGCGCGACGCGCATACGCACGCTGCTCGAGGTGGGCGAGACCCTCGAGGCCGCGAGCCTCCTCGGGCGTCACCACTTCGTGCGCGGCGAGGTCGTCCGCGGCAGGGGAGAGGGCACGGGGCTTGGCTTTCCCACGGCAAACATCTCCTGCGAGCGGGGCGCCTGCCTGCCCGCACGCGGCGTCTACGCAGGATACGTGCGCATAGATGATGCCGCCTGGCCCGCCGCCATCAACGTCGGCTCGTCGCCCACGCTCGACGAGGAGCGCCAGGACTTCCTCGAGGCGAGCCTCCTGGGATTCTCCGGCGACCTCTACGGGAGGAGCGCGAGCGTCGTCTTCTGCGAGATGCTTCGCCGAGAGCGCGTGTTCGCCTCCCGAGAGGATCTCATCGAGACGGTTCTCGGCAATGTCGAATGGGTACGAGAGAACCTAGGCGAGATGCGACTGGAGGTGGGCGCGTGATTTCGGACGAGGACAAGGAGCGCGTGCGGCAATCCACCGACATGGCGGCCCTCGTGGGCGAGACCGTCGTCCTCCGCCAGCGCGGAAGCGAGTTCTGGGGCTGCTGCCCCTTCCACAACGAGAAGAGCGCCTCCTTCCACTTCAACCCGGCGACGGGCTTCTGGAAGTGCTTCGGCTGCGGCAAGAGCGGCGACGTGTTCGCCTATGTGATGGAGCGCGAGCACCTCGACTTCCCCGACGCCATCCGCTACCTGGCCGATCGCGCGGGCATCGAGCTCCAGGAGAGCTCTTCGGTCCAGCGTGGGCCCAAGCGCGGGCGCCTCAACGAGTGCCTGTCTGCGGCCGAGGAGCGCTTCTCGACCATGCTCATGCGCGGCAAGGGGCCGGGGCCTGAGTCGGCTCGGCGCTACCTCGCCTCGAGGGGCTTCGGCGGCGACGTGTGCCGCAGGTGGAAGCTCGGCTATGCCCCGGGAAGGGGAGACGTGGTGCGCACGCTCTCCGACAAGGGCTTCACTCGCGCCGAGATGCTGGGCTGCGACATCGCGGTCGACCGCTCCGGCCGGCTGCAGGATCGCTTCTACGAGCGCGTGATGTTTCCCATCCACGACGAGCAGGGGCGCTGCATAGGCTTCGGCGGACGCGTCATGGGCGATGCCAAGCCCAAGTACCTCAACACCGCCGAGACGAGCATCTTCCACAAGTCGAAGCACATGTTCGCCTTCGACCGCGCCAAGGAGCACATCGCCGCCACGGGCACCGCGGTGGTGGTGGAGGGCTACACGGACGTCATAGCGCTCCACGAGGCGGGCTTCAAGAACGTCGTGGCCACCCTGGGCACGGCGCTCTCGCTCGACCACGTCAAGACGCTCTCGCGCTTCGCGAAGACCATCATCTTCATGTTCGACGGCGATGCGGCAGGCCAGAAGGCCGCCGACAACGCCATCCAGTACCTCGACAAGACGGAGGCGCTGCTTTCCTGCGTCGTGCTTCCGGACGACCTCGACCCGGCCGACTTCGTCTCCGAGCGCGGTCCTGAGGCCCTCAAGGCGCAGCTCGATGGGGCGCGCCCGCTCATGGACTTCGTCTTCGAGAGCCGCCTCGGCCGCGCCGACCTGGGCTCGCACGGCCGTCGCGTCGCCATGCTCGATGAGATGTGCGCGCTGCTATCGCCGCTCAAGACGTCGGTCTTGCTCGACGAGTACGCCACGAGGCTGGCCGATGCCCTGGGCGTCGACGTGTCCGAGGTCAAACGCCGCATCAAGTCCGCGGCACCCGCGCGCCAGGCGCGCGAGCAGGACGTGCCGCCCGAGGACGACTACGTGCCCATCCCAGATGAGATGCCCCTCTCGTCCGAGGAGGCCCAGCAGGTGTCCGTCGAGCGCGAGCTCCTGGCGCTCATGACGGCGCACCCCGAGTCGACACGCGCCTTCGCGGATCGCTTCGCCCCGATCGAGTGGGCGGATGCGCGCGACCAGGCCATCGCATGGGCCATCCTCGCGCTCCCGGATGGCACGGGCGCCGCAGATGCCGTACGGGCCGCCGAGGGCGTCGTGCCAGATGCAGGGCGCCTCATCGCGAGCGGCCAGGGCATGGAGAGCAGCTCGGATGAGCCCGAGAAGGCGATGGAGTTCCTGCTCGACAACGTCGAGTACCATTCCGTGCGGCGCAAGATCCGCACGATACGAGCCCGCCTCAACGCGCAGGTGACGTCCGAGGAGGCCACCGCGCTCTTCCGCGAGGCGACGGAATTGCAGAAGCGGGCAAATCAACTTGGAGACTCTATAGCCAGCATGGTTGAAGTCACCAAAAACGGGTAACATAGCAAAGTTGCCCTATCGAAAGGAATCCCGTGGCAAAGAAGAAGGTCGAAAGCAAGCTTCCCGCAGACATCGCGAAGGCCGTGGAGACGCTCGTTGCCAGCGAGGAGGCTGCCGACGGCGTGTCCGAGGACGACATCCAGGTGGCACTCAGGGACATCGAGGTCACCGACGAGCAGCTCACCGAGGTTTACGAGGCCATTCGGGCCAAGGGGATCGAGATCCACTCCGACGGCGACGCCGAGATGTCGCCCGAGGTGCTGGCCCAGCTCAAGGACGTCGACGAGGACGGCTTTGCCGACGACCTCGACGACGATGACCTCGATGATGACGACGTCGACGACGATGACGATGCCAAGGTGGAGAAGTCCGAGGCAAAGGTCGTCGACGAGGAGCTGCGCCGCGCGCCGCGCACCAAGCAGGTGAAGCGCTCGACGCGTGCCAAGAACCGCAAGCGCCAGGATAGCGCCACCGTCATGCTCACCGGCGACCCGGTGCGCATGTACCTCAAGGAGATCGGCAAGGTCGACCTGCTCACGGCTTCGGAGGAGGTCCACCTCGCCATGAAGATCGAGGCGGGCACGGACGCCGCCGAGAAGCTCGAGGCCGCCGAGAACGGCGAGGTCGAGCTCAGCCGCGCCGAGCTCAGGCGACTCACGCGCATCGAGCAGGTGGGCCTCGAGGCCAAGCAGGCGCTCATCAGCGCAAACCTGCGCCTCACGGTCTCCATCGCCAAGCGCTACGTGGGCCGCGGCATGCTCTTCCTCGACCTCATCCAGGAGGGCAACCTCGG
>CACZNT010000210.1 GCA_902782635.1 uncultured Coriobacteriaceae bacterium | reverse complement strand
GGAGGACGGGCAGCACCTCGACCCCGGCGAAGGTGGTCTGGCGGCGCTTCTTGGCATCGGTGGGCGAGATGCGCACGAGGCGGTGCACGCCCTGCTCGGCCCGCAGCATCCCGTAGGCGTTGGTGCCCGCCACGGTGAACATCGCGCGGTCGAGCCCGATGGCCTCGCCTGCAGGCGCGTCGTTGACGGTGACCTTCCACCCGCGGCGCGAGCAGTAGGCCTGGTACATCTTGAAGAGCATCTCGCACCAGTCCTGAGCCTCGAGGCCTCCCTGGCCGGGCGTGATGGTGACGATGGCGTCGCCGTGGTCGAGCTCGTCGGTAAACCAGCTGGCGAGCTCGAGCTCGGAGAGGTCGCGGTCGAGCTCAGCGGCGAGCGACGCCGCCTCCTCGAGCAGGTCCTCGTCTGCCATCTCCCCCGCCAGCTCGAACGCCGCACGTGCGTCGTCGAGCTTTGCGGCGGCGCGCTCGATGTTGGCCACGGTGTCGCGTGCCTGCGTGAGCGCGGACATGATGCGGCGCGCCTCGTCGGCGTCGTCCCACAGCGCGGCATCGGAGCTCTTCTCCTCGAGCTCGGCGACACGCTCGCGCAGCTCGTCCACGTGCAGGTACGACGAGATCTCGCCGAGGCGGCTCTCGAGTGCGTCAAGATTGTCGGTCGTGATCTCGGCCATGCGCTAGCGCCTCTTGCCGTGGCAGTTCTTGAACTTTTTGCCGCTGCCGCACGGGCACGGGTCGTTGCGGCCCACGCCGACGTACGGGTCCGGGTCCTCGTCCTTGCGGTAGGTGCGGGTAATGCCCTGCGAGGGGGCGGGGGCGGCGCCGACGGTGTTGGCGGCCGCACTCACGCTCGCCACGGGACGTCCCGCGCGCATGGCCGATGACCCCTGGTCGCCGTCCACCTCGGCAGGGCCGGAGTAGGTAGCGCCGGAGGGCAGGCCATCATCGTCTGCGGAGGGCTCCTGGGTGGGCACCACGGCGAGCTCGATGCGCAGGATGGTGCGCAGGAAGTCCTCGTACATGGAGTTGCGCAGCTCGCCGAAGGCGCGGTAGGCCTCGCTCTTGTACTCGACGAGCGGGTCGCGCTGGCCGAAGCCGCGCAGGCCGATACCCGTCTTGAGGTAGTCCATCTCCTGCAGGTAGCTCATCCAGCGCGTGTCGATGACGCGCAGCATCACCTGGCTGGAGAGCTCGTGCATGATCTGCTCGCCCAGGCGCGACGCCTTCTGGTCGTAGCACTGCTCCACGTAGGAGTCCACGTGCTCAATCACGGCGTCGGCATGGGCGTCCTCGTCGATGTCGGCCATGTCGTCGCGGCCGGTGAGGTCGTCCACCCAGCGATAGAGACCCTCGTAGTCCCAATCGTCCTGCGAGATGTCGTCGGAGCAGAAGGTCGAGACCTCGTTTGCCACCGTGTCGTGCATCACCTCGGCGATGTGCTCGGTGAGGTCCTTGCCGTCGAGGATCTTGTTGCGCTCCTCGTAGATCACCTTGCGCTGGAGGTTCATGACGTCGTCGTAGTCGAGGACGTTCTTTCGCATGGCGAAGTTGATCTCCTCCACCTTGCGCTGGGCGCCCTCGATGGCCTTGGACACCATCTTGGCCTGGATGGGCACGTCGGCCGGCATGTCCGTCTTCTCCATCCAGCGGGCGATGGAGTCCATGCGCTCGCCGCCGAACAAGCGCATCAGGTCGTCCTCAAGCGAGAGGTAGAACTGCGTCTCACCCACGTCTCCCTGACGGCCCGAGCGGCCGCGGAGCTGGTTGTCGATGCGGCGGCTCTCATGGCGCTCCGTGCCGATGACGCACAGGCCGCCGGCCTCGATCACGTGCTCGCGCTCCTCGGCGCAGATGGCGCGGGCCTCCTCGAGGCGCTCGGCGCGCTCGGCCTCGGTGGCCTCGTCCGGGTCGATGCCGTCCTCGAGGAGGAGGTCGTCGGCCAGGAAGTCGGGATTCCCGCCGAGCAGGATGTCGGTACCACGGCCGGCCATGTTGGTGGCGATGGTGACGGCGCCCTCGCGCCCTGCCTGCGCCACGATCTGCG
>CACZNT010000209.1 GCA_902782635.1 uncultured Coriobacteriaceae bacterium | reverse complement strand
GCCGCGGGCGACCATGATGCCGCTCGAGGCCTCGAGGATCTCGTCGAAGTTCTGCACGCCGATGGCCGCCTCGATCTTGGAGAAGACGGCGATGTCGTCGCAGCCCTGCATGGCGCAGATGTCGCGGATGGCCTGCACGCCGGCCGCGTCGCGGATGAAGGAGGCGGCGATGGCGTCGATGCCCAGCTCGCAGCCAAACATGATGTCGGCGCGATCCTGCTCGGTGATGGAAGGCAGGTCGAGCGCGACGTTGGGGATGTTGACGCCCTTGTGCGAGCCGAGCTCGCCGCCGGAGACGACGGTGCAGACGACGTCGTCGCCCTCGATGGACGTCACCTCGAGCTCGATGAGGCCGTCGTCGATGAGGATGCTGGCGCCGGGATGCAGGTCGCGGGCGAGGTTCGGGTAGTCGATGCAGACGCGCTCGGGCGTGCTGCAGGCATCCTCGGAGCTCACCACGACGCGGCTGTCCTCGACGAGCACGACGGACTCGCCCTCGATGTCGCGGGTGCGGACCTCGGGGCCCTTGGTGTCGAGCATGATGGCAACGGGAATCCCCAGCTCGGCGGATACCTTGCGGACGCGCTCGATGTTCGCGCGGTGGTAGTCGTGGGTTCCGTGGCTGAAGTTGAAGCGGGCGACGTTCATGCCCGACTGGATGAGCTCGCGGAGGACGTCCTCGCTCTCGGTCGCGGGCCCCATGGTGCAGACGATTTTGGTGCGTTTGGATGCTGGCTCAGTGTGCGTCATTTCGCGGTTCTCTCCTCTCGTCCGACCCCATGTCGGACTCTTTCACCAAACATTTTCGCTGCGCGGCATTCTATACCACGCAGCTTTTCTTGGTGACGGGAAGGGGAGAGTGGCGTCCGGCTCCACAAGCCGTGCAAATTGTGACCCCGGCATGGTCAAAAGGAGACGCTGCCGGGCAAATGCCGGGCCCGGGGCTTTATTGCTGCTGGCTCGAAGGCATAACTCGCCGCAGCAATAAAGCTCCGGGCCTGTCGGAGGTCCAGGCGGCAATCAAGCGGCGGGGGCGCAGACCACGCTGCCGGGCACGTACTCGCCGCCCGATGCATAGGCGCGGGCGTTGTCGAAGGTGCAGCGCGCGATGGCGTCGAGCGCTTCGGTGGTGAAGAACGCCTGGTGGCTCGTCACCACCACGTTGGGGAAGGCGCACAGGCGCGCCGTCACCGAGTCGAACACCTGGCCCGAGCGGTCCTTGTAGACGTTCGCGTTCTCCTCCTCGTAGACGTCCAGCCCCGCAGCGCCCACCTTGCCGGAGAGGATGCCGTCGATGAGCGCCTCGGTGTCCACGAGCCCGCCGCGTCCGGTGTTCACGACGATCACGCCGTCGCGCATCTTGGCGATGGCCTCGGCGTCTATCATGTGGTGGCTCGCCTCGTCGAGGAAGGCGTGCAGAGAGATGAGGTCGCTGCGGCGCAGGAGCTCGTCGAGCTCGACGTACTCGTCGATGACGTGCTCCTCCTCCACGAGCGCCGTGTTCGGATAGGGGTCGCTCCCCAACACCGTCATCCCAAAGCCCTTGCAGATGCGCGCGAGCGCCGCGCCGATCTTGCCCGTGCCGACGATGCCGGCCGTCTTGCCGTGGAGCGTCTCGCCCACGAGGCCGGTGAGCGAGAAGTTGTTCTCGCGCACGCGCGCGTAGCCCTTGTGGATGCGGCGGTTTGCGGTGAGGGCGAGCGCCATGGCGTGCTCGGCGATCGCCTCGGGGGAGTAGGCCGGCACGCGCGTGACCGTGAGGCCCAGGCGCTCGGCCACCTCGACGTCCACCGCATCGAAGCCCGCGCAGCGCATGAGCACGAGGCGGACGTCCAGGCCGGCGAGAATCTCGAGGGTCATGGGGCCGATCTCGGCATTGACGAAGGCGCACACCGCATCGAAGCCCTGAGCCATGACGGCCGTGAGCGGGGTGAGGTTCGCGCGGGTGTACTCGCAGGTGATGCCCTCGTAGTCGCCGAGCACGCTCTCGAAGGACTCCCTGTCGTAGCTGTGGATTCCGTATACCAATATCTTCATGATCGCTCCTTCCGTTGTCTGTCCGTCTTCTTCGTACCCCATCATGAAGTTGGCATACAAATAAAGATGTTGTAATCACAACATCCGTCCAAAAGGTCGATAAGAACTCGCTTTCCACACATCGGGACGAAGGCGGGCCCGCTTTCTTGACATTTGCGGGAGATGGCATTGTTGAGTATCGGAGCAGGGATTTCGGGTACTATGGCATGCGAAATGGTTCGGAAGCTCTATTGAGGTGAGCCCTTGCCCCTCCTGGGGAATTATGATCGGGAACCTACGCTCCGAGCAAGGAAGGCACCATCTACCCAGGAGGATCTCGTGAAAGAGTACCTATCTGCCGCCGAGGATGTCCTCGCGGCGCAATCCACCGATGCCGAGGCCGGACTCGCAACGTCCGAGGCCGAGGCGCGTCTGGCCAAGTATGGCCCCAACAAGCTGGCCGAGGGCAAGAAGGACCCGCTGTGGAAGCGCTTCTTCGCCCAAATGGCCGACCCGATGATCATCATGCTCATCATCGCGGCCGCCATCTCGGCTGCCGTGGGCATGGCCGAGGGCTCGGGCGAGTTCGCCGACGTCGTCATCATCCTGTTCGTCGTCATCCTGAACGCCGTGCTCGGCGTGGTCCAGGAGTCGAAGGCCGAGCAGGCGCTCGAGGCCCTGCAGGAGATGGCCGCCGCCACCTCCAAGGTGATGCGTGACGGCCAGCTCGTCACCATCCACTCCTCCGACCTCGTGCCCGGCGACATCGTCGTGCTCGAGGCGGGCGACTCCGTGCCCGCCGACTGCCGCGTCCTCGAGGCTGCCTCCTTCAAGATCGAGGAGGCCTCGCTCACCGGCGAGTCGGTGCCGGTGGAGAAGCGCACGAGCGTGCTCGAGCTTCCCGAGGGCCACGACGATGTGCCCCTGGGCGACCGTCGCAACATGTGCTACATGGGCTCCACGGTGGTCTACGGACGCGGCCGCGCCGTGGTCGTGGGCACCGGCATGGACACCGAGATGGGCAAGATCGCCGACGTGCTCGCGCAGGCCGAGGACGAGCAGACCCCGCTTCAGATCAAGCTCGCCGAGCTCTCGAAGATCCTCACGATCCTCGTCGTCGTGATCTGCCTGATCATCTTCGCCACCGGCTTCCTCAAGCACGGCGCCGGCTTCCTCTCCAACATCTCGCTCATGCTCGACACCTTCATGATCGCCGTGTCGCTGGCCGTGGCCGCCATCCCCGAGGGCCTGGCCGCCGTGGTCACCATCGTGCTCTCCATCGGCGTCACCAAGATGAGCCGCCAGAACGCCATCATCCGCAAGCTCACGGCCGTCGAGACCCTCGGCTGCACGCAGCTCATCTGCTCCGACAAGACCGGCACGCTCACCCAGAACCGCATGACCGTCGTGCGCCACGAGACGGCGCGCCTCGATCGCCTCGTGCGCACGATGGCGCTGTGCTCGGATGCCAAGTGGGATGCCGTTGAGCAGGTCGCCAAGGGCGAGCCCACCGAGGCCGCGCTCGTGGCCGACGCCGCGCAGGCGGGCTACCCCACGGCCGACCTCGAGAGCAGCCACCCGCGCATCGGCGAGGCTCCCTTCGACTCTGGCCGCAAGATGATGAGTGTGGTGTGCCGCCTCTCCTCCGGCGAGATCGTCCAGTACACCAAGGGCGCTCCCGACGAGATCCTCAAGCGCTGCACCAAGTACCAGACCGAGGAGGGCGCCATCGAGCTCACCGACGAGATCCGCGCCAACATCCTCGTCAAGAACAAGGACATGGCTGACGGCGCCCTGCGCGTCCTGGCCGGCGCGCGCCGCGTCTGGGGCAAGGAGGAGCCGCCCAACTACGAGCCCGAGACCCTCGAGCAGGACCTCACCTTCGTCGGCCTCTCCGGCATGATCGACCCGGTCCGTCCCGAGGTGAAGGGTGCCGTGGCCGAGGCCCACTCGGCGGGCATCCGTGTCGTGATGATTACCGGCGACCACATCGACACCGCCGTTGCCATCGCCAAGGAGCTTGGCATCATCGAGGACCGCTCCCAGGCCATCACCGGCGCCGAGCTCGACAAGATCTCCGACGAGGACTTCTTCAGCCGCATCGAGGAGATCGGCGTCT
>CACZNT010000208.1 GCA_902782635.1 uncultured Coriobacteriaceae bacterium | reverse complement strand
GGTGTAGCCGGCGAAGGCGTGGCCGCCCTCGTGGGTCAGCACCTCCACGTCCCCCTGGGTGCCGATGAAGTTGGCGAAGATGAAGGGCACCTTGTAGTCGAGGATGCCGGTGCAGTAGCCGCCGCCCTCCTTGCCCTCCGTGGAGAGCAGGTCCATGAGCTCGCAGTCGAGCATCGTGTTGAAGAACTCACTCGTCTCGGGACTGAGCTCGTCGTAGAACCTCTTGGCCGCAGCCACGATGTCATCCGGCGTGCCCTGCGGGCGGGGGTTGCCCGAGCGGAACATGAGGGCGGCGTCGGCGAAGGACAGCGGGTACTCCACGCCAAGGCGCTCGGCCTGGGCGCGGTAGATGGAGTCTGCCAGCGGGACCAGGTGCTTGACGACGGAGGCGCGAAAGGCCTCGACGTCGGTCTTGTCATAGCAGTTGCGCTCCATGCGGTCGTAACCCAGCGGGATGTAGTTGGGGTGGCCGATCTTCCTGCCCATGGCGTCGCGCAGGTGGGTGAGCTGGTCGTAGATGCGGTCAAAATCGGCCTGGTGCTCCTTGTACCAGGCTCCCTCCGCCTTCCATGCGGCCAGACGGGTCGCATCATCCGCATCGGTCTTGAAGGGCGTGAGCTGCGAGAGCGTGTAGGTCTTCCCCTCGAAGGGAATCTGGGCGCTCGCGATGAGGCGCGCGTACTCGTTCGAGAGCTTGTTCTCCTCCTGCATGTCGCCGACAATCTCGGGCGAGAAGGAGCGGTCGGCGATCTCGGCGTCCACGAACATGAGGTTGCCGTACTGGGCCTCGAAGTCCGCGCGGAAGGAGCTGGCGAGCATCGCCTTGGTCCAGGCGTTCTCGTGCTCGTGGAGCTCGGGCATGGCCAGATCCCAGAAGTCCTGCTCGGCGGTGTAGAACTCGTCGCGCGTGTCGATGGAGTGACGGATGTAGACGATGTTCACCAGGGTGTCGATGTGGCGCTCGAGCTCGTCGTGGTCGAGGAAGGCCTGGTGGGCCTCCTCATAGCTCTCGGCGGAGCTCAGGCGCTCGACGAGGGAGTCGATCTCCCCCTTGAGCTTCTCGATGTCGGGGCGCTCGTAGGGCATGTCCTTGAACTTGATGGGATCCATGGGACCTCCTCGGGATGCGGCGGCTGGACGCCAGCACGCGTCTGAGTGTCAACCCCACTATGGTATCCCATGCCCGCACTCGGCAGGCCTGCCGAGACGGCGCTTCGCCCGGCACCGTCTCAGGGCTCGATGCTCATGGGACGGTGCAGGTCGGCGTCGGCAAAGCCGATCGAGCGGTAGAGGTCATAGCCCTCGTCGGTGGCGTTGAGCTCCACGAGGTCGAGCTTGCGCGAGGCGGCATCGGCCACGAGGGCAGACATCACCTCGCGCGCGAGGCCGCGCCGACGGTGCTCGGGCACGGTGTAGACGTTGAAGACGGTGCCGATGTGGCCGTTGGGAAAGCGAGGGTTTGCGGGCTTCTCGGAGACGAGCATGAGGGCGATGCTTGCCACCGGGCCCGTACCGTCGTCGTCGCGCATGGCAAAGGCGATGAGGTCGTCCCCCAGATGGCGCTCGAAGTACCCGGGAAGCGTCTTGCGGATGGCGCGCTCGTCATCTTCCTCGATGCTGCCGAAGTCCGCGGCCAGGTAGGCCATCCTAAGCTCGATGAGCTCGGGAATGTCCTTCTTTCCCACCGCGCCGATCGCATATCCCATCTTCTCCCCCGCCCGTCAGACCATGCCGTGCCAAGCCGATGCCCCGTCGGCACGCGGCACGTCGCACGTCACAGCTCGTCTTCCCAATCCTCGGATGCGTAATGCAGGTGCACCACGCGCACGATGCCCTCGCAGCCGTCTATCCCCCGGTCGCGGCGCACCTCTCCGTCCTCGATGGACGCCCGGCGCTCGGTGGGCCTCCTCGCGGGTCTCCCTCTGCAGCTCATCCATGATTTTGCACATGTCTTCTGCCCCACTCAGAGCATCGCGAGGTAGCGAGGGCGGTCGGCGGCTGGGACCTCGAGCGCATCCATCGCCTG
>CACZNT010000207.1 GCA_902782635.1 uncultured Coriobacteriaceae bacterium | reverse complement strand
GCGTAGAAGTCCTTGCCCGTCTTGGGATCCTGGTAGATCTTGGAGACGTGGTCGATCTTCACGCCCTTCTTCTCGTTTGCCATGGTCTAGTCCTCCTCAGTAGCGCCGATCTTGCGGCTTGTTCCGAAGTATTTGATGACGAGGTTCATCAGCAGCACGGCGCCGTAGGTGATCGCGATAAGGATGGTCGCGAAGGCGCAGGCCGGGCCGAAGGAGCCCTTCTCGGCAAGCTCGTTGATGCGCACCGTGATAAGCAGGTACTGCGGGGTGACGAGCAGGATGATGGCCGAGATTGCCGTGATCGAGCGCACGAAGGCGGTGACGAGGCCGGCGAGGAACGAGTCCTTGATGAGCGGGAGCGTCACCGTGCGGAACACCGTGAAGCTGTCCGCGCCCATGTCGTAGGCGCTCTCCTCGATGGACTTGTCGATCTGGCGCAGCGCCGAGATGCCGCTTCGGGTGCCCGTCGGCAGCGAGCGCACGATGAAGACGATCACCAGGATGATGCCGGTGCCGTAGATACCCTGGAGGATGCCGGTGCCGAAGAGTCCGCCGGAGAAGCCGCGGATGTAGCCCACGCCGAGGACGGTGCCCGGCACGGCCATGGCGAGCATGGACACAGCCTCGATGAAGCCCTTAGAGCGGAAGTCGCGCTTGACCACCATGTAGGAGATGATCATCGAGAGCAGGCTCGTGATCGGGCTCGCGATGAGCGAGAGCACGAAGGAGTCCTTGAAGGTGGCCAGGCCGTCGTAGCGGGTGAACACCTGCTCGAACCACTTGGTCGTGAGCGTGAAGTCGCGGCCCCAGGTCTTGAACATGCCGCCGAAGGGCACGCAGATGTACATGCCGATGACGAAGATGGCGATGGCCATGCAGATGGCGGCGAGCGGGATGCGCACCGAGTTGTCGGTGATGAGCATGCGCGCACGCGAGGCCTTGCCCGTGAGCGTGGCCGTCGACTTCGCCTCGAGGACGTACTTCTGAACCACGAACATCAGGAGCGTGATCGCCAGCAGCACCACGGCCATCGCAGCCGCGCCGTCCTTGTCGTAGGCGCCTGTGATCTGCAGGTAGATCGAGGTGGCCAGCGTGTCATAGGAGCCGCCGATGATCATCGGGTTCGCGAAGTCGGCGATGGACTCGATGAAGGTGACGAGGAAGGCGTTGCCGATGCCGGGGAGGATGAGCGGGAAGGTCACGCTCGTGAACACCTTCATGCGGCTCGCGCCCATGTCGCGGGCGGCCTCCTCGAGCGAGGGGTCGATGTTCCTGAGCAGGCCCTTGAACATCATGTAGCACACGGGGAAGAACGTCAGCGTCTGCACCAGGCAGATGCCCCAGAAGCCGTAGACGTTGTTGTCGTAGATCCCCAGGAGGTGGCGCGTGATGATGCCCGCCTTGCCGAAGAGCATGATCACCGAGAGGGAGAGCACGAACGGCGGCGAGACGACGGGCAGCATGGAGACGACCTTGAACAGCCCGCTCATGAACTTGGTCTTGAGCTGGACGTACTCCTCCACGTAGGCGAAGAGCAGGCCAACGATGGTGGAGAGGATGCCCACCAGGAAGCCCACCTTTAGGGTGTTGGTGATGGCGCGCCTGAAGCCGGGCATCCCGAGCACGCGCTGGAAGATGGCCAGCGTGGGGCCGTCTTCGGTGAGGAAACTGTCGACCATCAGGATGGCAAGCGGATACAGGATGAACAGTGTGAGGAACGCGATCAGGACGACGATGGTCGTGACCAGAATCGGGTCGGCCATCAGCTTCTTCCTGTCGAGCTGCGCGCTCCGGGATGTTGCCATAGGTCATCCCCCTTTCAAAGGAGAGCCGGGTGAAAAGGTTGCCCTTTCACCCGGCTCCAGGCCTACACACGTGCGCGAGGCGCACGCAAACGGATGCTTACTCGGTCTGGAAGCGGTCGTCGCCACCGCCGAGGGCCGTCATGACTTCCTCGATGTACTTCTCGGTGTTGTTCTTCGCGTCCTCGAAGTCGTAATCGATGGTGTTGTCCGGGTCGAGGCCGAACTCGGTCGCGATCTCGGGCTGCTTGGCGTTGTCGATGACGAGGAACTGGTAGGCGCCAACCTCCTGGGCACGCTCGACGCACTC
>CACZNT010000206.1 GCA_902782635.1 uncultured Coriobacteriaceae bacterium | reverse complement strand
GACAACTCCATCTCGCGTTTGGCTTACAGGCACACGAGTCCTCAAGACGCACCAAAAAGGCGCCCCGGAACCACGTCCGGAGCGCCTGGATAACCGCACGATTTTGTGCTGTTCTTATTCCCACTCAATCAAAATCGCATAGCTGTAGTAGCTCGTGGTGGTTTGGGATGCGCTGCCATATCCACGCTACCCGTCGTGATTCTGGCTACCCTCCCTGTTGACGTCAAGGCGACGTCACAGGCACCATTTCCGCGACCGTGACGTCGCCTCACTTCAAGTAAGACGACGTCATGACGTCGTCCCACTTCGTTTTCGCTGGTAGGCATATGCGTTTCTGCAGATATTCCTAGCCTACGTACTTCTTCGAGGTGTAGGTGTCCTGCCAGAGCTCGTACTCCTCGACAGTGATCTCGCCCGCATCGAGCCTCGACCGCATCTCGCCCCAGGCGTGCACGGCGGCGAACACGTCGCCATCGGAAGACTCGAGGAAAAAGTGGCCGTCCACGACCTCCTCCGGCCTGAGCTTCCAGCGCCTCTCGAGGCGGAAGAGGAGGTGTATGACCTCGTCCGCGCTCTCGATGCCGTAGTCCGCGATAGCCTCGGGACGGATCTCGAGGGCAGCGGCGATCCTCTCGAGATGAGCCTGCTTGGGCCTTCTCCTGCCCGTCTCGTACGCGCGTATCGCCGCCTCCGAGACCCCCACCATCTTGGCCAGCTGGGCCTGGGTGAGCCCGCGGGCCCTGCGCAAGTCGTAGATCTTCTGCCCTATATCCATGGCAACTCCAGCCAGCTGATGCCAATCCCTGCTCATAAGCATAGGGGCAACCGAACATTTTTGTCAAAAATGACTTGACCGCACAAATATGTACGATTACGATACGACAGAACCGCACAAATATGTACGGTCATTCAAGCAGACGTGAGGAGAGGAGACGACATGACGAACACGAGAGTACTCACACCGGACGACGTCGCCGCGGCCCTTTCGGTCTCGCGGTCGCACGCCTACAAGCTGATCAGGAGGCTCAACGCCGAGCTCCAGCGAGAGGGAAGGCTCACGGTGCCCGGGAAGGTGAGCCGCGACTACTTCTGCAGCCGCTACGGGATCACGCTCGGGGAGGTGCGAGATGGCGGTCTACAAGGATAGGAAGAGGGGCAGCTGGTACGTCCAGGCTTCCTTTTGCGACTCGGGCGGCAAGAGGGTCCGCACCACGAAGCGGGGCTTCGCCTCCAAGCGCGAGGCGCAGGCTTGGGAGCGGGATTTCCTGGCACGGCATGAGGGATCCCTCACGATGACGTTCGAGGCGTTCTGGGCGGTCTACGAGCGCGACCGCAGGCCCCGCGTGCGCGAATCCACCTGGTTCTCGAAGGAGATGATCACGCGCGACAAGATCCTGCCCTTCTTCGGGGACATCCCCATGTGCGAGATCACCTCGCAGGACATCATCCGGTGGCAGAACGAGCTGACGTCGCATCGCGGCTCCTCCGGCGCCGGGTACGCCCCCACCTACATCCGCACCATCGAGAACCAGCTCGCCTGCGTCCTCAACCACGCAGTGCGCCACTACGGCCTTGCCAGGAACCCCATGCTCGCCACGGGCCGCGTGGGAGGCAGGCGGGCGGGCGAGATGCGGTATTGGACGAAGGACGAGTACCTGCGCTTCTCGGAGGCCATCATGGACAAGCCCGACGCATGGCTCGCCTTCGAGGTGCTCTACTGGTGCGGCATCCGCGAGGGCGAGCTGCTGGCGCTCACGCCCGCGGACCTCGATTTCAGGAGGATGCAGCTCAAGGTGTCCAAGACCTACACGGTGCTCCAGAGGCGCGAGATCGTGGGCCCTCCCAAGACGGAGAAGTCCAACCGGAGCGTCACCATGCCGCGCTTCCTGGCGGACGAGCTGCGGGACTACATAGGCCAGATGGGCATAGCGCAGGACGCGCGGGTCTTCGCGGTGGACAAGCACTACCTGTACCGCGAGATGAGGCGGGGATGCGCCCTCTCCGGCGTCAAGGTCATCCGCGTGCACGACCTGAGGCACTCCCACGTGTCGCTGCTCATAGAGAAGGGCTTCAACGTCCTCGCGATCGCCGAGAGGCTCGGCCACGAGTCCATCGACATCACCTACCGCTACGCGCACCTCTTCCCCGACAAGCAGGGGGAGATGGCGCGCGTGCTCGACGGGGAGAGGGGCGCAGATGAACTCCAAGGCTAGGGACGGCGAGGGGCGCACCCGCCCCATCACGATCGGCTTCCGCGTCACGCGCGAGCAGGGCGCCGAGATAGACGAGGCCGTGGCCCTGTCGGGCCTCACCAAGCAGGACTACATAACCCGCAAGCTCACGGACAGGTCGGTCGAGGTCGTCCCGAACTCCCGCGTGCAGCGCGCCCTCTCGAGGCAGATGGCGCGCGTCTACCGCGAGCTCAGGCGGCTGGAGAGGGCCTCCGAGATGGGCGATGACCTGAGGGGCGCGGTCGCGCTCCTCGCGGAGGTCTTCGCGGGGCTCGGCGAGGAGGTCGGGCCTGCGGACACCGAGCTCGAGGCCGCGTCCATCGTCGAGATGGAGCGCGCATGACGGCCTCGCTGCCCGCGGTGGCCGCTAGCCATCTCCTCCAGCAGCCCCTCGCGGAGCCCGTGTGGGTGGTGGAGGGGCTGCTGCCGACGGGGCTGCACATACTGGCCGGCGCACCCAAGGTCGGGAAGTCCTGGCTCGCCCTCGACCTGGCGGTACACGTGTCCCGCGGCGTCCCGTTCTGGGAGCTCGCGACGGATGCCTGCGAGGTGCTCTACCTCTCCCTCGAGGACACCTACCCGAGGGTGCAGCGCAGGCTCTGGCAGCTCACCGACGAGGTGGGGCGCGAGGTGTGGGCGGCGGTGTCAGCAAACTCGATCCCCGGCGGCCTCGTCGCCCAGATGGCCGCCTTCTGCGACGAGCACCCCGGGGTGGGGCTCGTGATCATCGACACGCTCCAGACGGTGAGGGAGGCCTCGAGGGACGGCGCCTACGCCTCCGACTACGGCGACGTGGGCGCCCTCAAGAGGTTCGCGGACGAGAGGTCGCTCGCGCTCGTGGCCGTGCACCACACCCGGAAGATGGGCGACGCCGACGCGCTCAACACCGTCTCGGGGACGACAGGGATCACGGGCTCCGCCGACTCCACGATGGTCCTCACCCGCGACAGCCGCGGCTCGGGGCTCGCCACCATGAGGATCACGGGCCGCGACATCGAGTACCAGGAGCTGCGGCTGCGCTTCCGCGACTGCAGGTGGGAGCTCGTGGAGCGCGTGAGCGAGGAGGAGATAGAGGAGCGCGAGGTCCCGGACTGCGTGCTGTCGGTCCTCTCCATGGCCCTCGAGAGGGGGTCTTGGCGCGGGTCCGCGGCGGAGCTCGCGGCCGACGCGGGCGTGCCGGACGTGAGCCCCGCGGCGCTCGGGAAGCGGCTCGCCCAGCATCGCTCCTTCCTCTCGGAGAGGGGCGTCTCGTACGGCCGCGAGCACACGAGGACGGGGAACGTGATCACCCTCGAGGCGCCCCCGCGTGAAGGCGGTGAACCCTGTGAAGGCGCGGGCGGCGCCGGGGCGGGTGCCTTCACAGGGTTCACCGGCGTCACCGACGCGGACATAGACACCATCCTCGGCGCGCCGCTAGGCACGACCGGGGGCGTGTAGCGAGCTGCCCAACCTGTGTTCACACAGGTTGACGCTCGCCCCCACGCCCCGTCGCGGGAGGACTCGGGGCGCCATGGCGCACCCGCCCCCCCTCGCCCCCGAGGGCGCTCGGGCGGCCCGGAGACATCGCGGGGGATCCCCCGCACCCCTAGGAGAGAGGAAGGAAGATGGGAAGATCCCGAGAGGTCCACCTCCACGTCATGCTCGACGATGACGAGGCGGCTGCGGTGGGGCGGATGGCGCGTGAGGACGGCGTGACCCGGGCATCGCTCGTGCGCACGCTCATCCGCGCGAACGACGCGGCGAGGGACGCCGCCGCGTTCCCGGTCGTCGTCATCGACAGGCAGACCTACGCCCGGCACGTGAGGCTCGTGCGCTCCCTCGGGCAGCTCATGAACCAATCCACGAGGGCGCTCAACTCGATAGCCCGGATCGTGCGCGAGCACGGGGTCGAGCCGCTCGACCTCCTGGAGGCGCTGGAGGGCGCGATGCGGCTTCAGGAGGCGACCCTCGACGCGGTCCATGAGGTCCAGGCCCGGGAGGGCGAGATCTGCGGCAGGACCGCCGTGAGGGAGGGATAGGGATGCCCGTACTCAAGCCCATATCGGGCCACACCGGCCTCGCCGCCGCCCAGGAATACCTCGAGCGCGGCGGGCGGGCGCTCGCGCACGACTACATCAACCTCGACGCCCCCGAGGAGGGCATCGAGGGGCCGCTTCCCGAGTACGGCCCCTTCGACTGGGCGCGCGTCATGGACGAGACGCGGGCAGAGCTCGGCAACGACCGCGCATGGGGAAGCAGGAGGGCAAGGACCTACAAGCACTACATCATCTCGCCCGACCCGAGGGACGGGGTGGACCTCGAGACGCTGCGGTCCCTCGCGCTCGAGTGGGCGGAGCGGCACTTCGGCGAGCACGAGGTCGCCATCGTCTACCACGACGACAACGAGCACCGCATCCCCCATGCCCACGTGATCGTCAACAACACCAACCTCGAGACGGGCGGCAGGCTGCGAGACCCCGACCCCCGTGCGCTCAAGCGCTCCCTGCAGTCGCTCGCGGGCGCACGCGGGCTGTCCCGCTTCGCAGACGAGCCCCCCGCCCGAGATGCGCGCGGGAGGACCGTCCACCCCAAGTCGGCGCCCGGCAGGCGGGTGAGCCTGGGCCGTGCGGAGCGGGACCTGAGGGCGAGGGGCGAGTACTCCTGGGTGGCGGACATCCGCGCCCGCATCGACGTGGCGCGCGGGATCTCCGACAGCCCCGACGCCTTCCGGCACACCCTGCGCGCCATGGGTATCAGCGTGAGGGAGTCGGCCAGCAGGAAGGGGGACTGGGTCTACGCCCTCGCGGACGCGCCCTCCCGCCAGGTGACGGGATCCAGGCTCGGGGCCACCTACACCAGGTCCCACATCGCCCGAGAGCTGAGCTCGGGAACGGCGAGCCCATTGCTCCGGGGCGGGGCCGAGATCCGGTCGGCTGCGAGATCCGCCGTGGAGGTCGGCGACCTGCGGGAGCTCACCCATCTCGCCGAGGCCGTGCGAACCGTCTCGCAGGGAGGCTTCAAGAGCATCTCCGGCCTCGACGCCGCCATCGCGCGCGTCCGCCAGGACGGAAGGCACCCGGCCACGCTCGAGCGCCTCATGCGCGTGCGCGCCTTCTGCGAGGAGCGCGGCATGCTCCCCAAGCTCCCTCCCAAGGAGAGGCCCCTGTCCCACAGGGACTACGAGCGGCGCCTCGACCGCCTCATGCTCCGCGATCGGCAGGTGCGGCACGGCGGCCATGATCAGCACCACCAGCACCATCAGAGCGCATCCGAGCCCTCGCGCGGCAGGTCGAGGTAACCGGGCCCCATGGGAGCGACCCCTATTCGGAGCAACGAGTCCTCTAGAATCATTTACAGCGACAGCCTCAGGGGAGAATAGGGGGAAGTGGTCTTGGGCAAGGGGGAAATCATTATCGAGCCGGGGGCAAACGTCTGGCCCCACGAGCTCAAGACCGCAGAAGCCCTTGCACACGCAGGACACTCGGTTAGGTTCGTCCGGGCGAGCCAGGGGCAGCGCGTCACCACCGCCGACATCGTCATGGGCGGCGTGGTGTGGGAAATGAAGGCCCCCACGGTGGGAACGAGGAAGGCGCTCGAGCGGAACCTGCGAAGGGCTGCGAGGCAGTCATCGAGCATCATAGTCGACTCACAGCGCATACGAAGCGTCTCCGATGCGCAGGTCGAAAGGGAGCTGAGGAAGCTCTCCAGCCTCATCACAGCCGTTCGCCGCCTTCTGTTTGTGAACAGGAAGTGCGAAGTAATCACGATCAAGTAAGTGGGGTATACTCTGAATCGAGAAGCGCCCGAACGGTGAGGAATCACCTACCTCCGGCGCTTTCTCCCTATTTCGGGGTGCCGATTCCGCATCCCCATCCCGCTCGAGACATAACAGAGGCCGCTCGGAGGCGCATGCCCCCTCGGCCATCGTCCCTAATCCTCGGGGGGGGGGTACAATAATCGCTTGAGACATTTTCGCAGGTGAGAACCACGCGCCGCGGGCATTTTTGCACAGCGTACGCGCAGGCGAAGGAGTGGAGGCGACATGCACACCGACCCGAACGACGCCCAGCTGAGGGACTTCGTGGGCAAGATGGCCGGGCGCATCGGCAAGGAGGCGCCCTGGAATCCCGAGCTCGGCTGCTACCAGCTCGACTCCGAGAGCTGGGGCACGCTCGCGGTGAAGATGCACCACTACTTCTTCGTTACGCGCGACGACGGCGCCACGGCGGCTGACTTCGACGCCTACGTCCGGGCCTGCGTGGACTGGGGCCTCAAACACTACCGCGGCATCCCGCGCGGTCTGCAGAAGGGCGTCGCGATCTACCCGGTGCTCCTCCAAGCCCCTCCCTCACCCGAGGTCGTCGCCTACACGAAGCAGAAGCCCGACTCGCACTGGGCGGCATTCGCCCTGCCGTGCGTCGTCGACCTTTCCACCGGCGCCGTCGAGCATCTCGAGAAGACCCCCGTCTGGGGATTCGCGATGTGGAAGGGCGTGAAGCGGGCGGCCGACGAGGCGCTCGGATAGGCAATGCACATCGGCGCACGCATCCGAGGCAAAGCCTGGTGGAAGGGGCTGATCGTCAGCGCACTCCTTCTAGCAGCATCGGCCTTCTTCCTGGTGCTGAGCATCGCCTACGGCGAGGTCGTCGGCATGGTGGTGTCGGGCCTCTGCACGGCCCTGTTCGGGTTCATCGTCGTAGCCTCGCTCATGCCGGGCCAGCACGTGTCGATGCAGATGGTCAAGGGCGAGATGACGCCCAAGCAACTCGAGGCCGCCATCGCCGCCGAGGACTTCGAACGGCCAATCCGCTTCCTGCAAAAGGACTTCCGCCCGGGGCTTTTCCTGGCGTCGGATAACTGGATCGTTGTCGAGGACCACGGCAACCCCGTGTACGTCCCCAAGTCCAAGGTGCGCAAGATCGAGATGCTGATGGAGCCGGTCGAGTTCGGCCCCGAGCTCTCGGGCGACGGGAACACCTACATGCACTATTACAACTACTTCGTGTTCACCTGCGACGAGAAGCACGCCTTCGCCACCGGTCTCATCGCTTACGACGACGCACCCGAGGCATGGCGCGTCGTCCAGGGGCACTTCCCGAGCATCCCCATCGAAGAGGCGCACACCCCGAAGGAGTGGAAGCAATGAATTCGTCAATGAAACGCTTTGCAATAGTGATAGTAGCAGTCTTGCTCAGCGCATTGACGATTGCAGGCTGCAGCACCGGCGGCACCTCGCCCGATATGGAAATCGACACAGTTCTCTTTTATCGCACGGGGGGGCGATGTTGATCGGACAGAGGTTTTCACCTTCGAGCCCGATTTGACTCTGGAGCGCACGCTGCTGCTGGATTCCGATACATCTGACAAGGAATTCCTCATTCAGATGATTGAGGGTTCCGACAACGTGGAGCACCTCTACATCTCGGAGGCGGACTGGCAGAGTATCGTCGATATGACGAAGCGGATCGACTTCATGACACTGCCCGAAAGAATTGACCCGCCCGAAGGAGTCTCCGATGCGCCGTCTTACTACATCTGGATTGATACGACGGCAGGCACGCATGGTGCAGGTGGGTATGCAGCAGGATACGGAGAGGACTCGATTAACAGGCGCTTTGGAGATTTGCGCGAGGTCATCGAGAACGTCATAGGCTCGAGCACTACGGAGCCGCAGCAGTGAGCCGCTGGTGGATATACGGAGAAGAAAGCTAAGGGTATGGACATGTTCAAAGACTTTGGATTCAAGCTGGTTGTGATTGATGGCCTCTTGGGCAAGGAAACGAGTTTCGGGAAGGCACTGGAAGAACTGAAGGCTTCTACCGAAGATGCCTAT
>CACZNT010000205.1 GCA_902782635.1 uncultured Coriobacteriaceae bacterium | reverse complement strand
GACGCGCGTGACGTCACCCCGCCCGACCTGGCGAGCGACCTCATCTACGCCGGCATCCTCCTCACGGGCGGCGGCGGCCTGCTCCGCGGCCTCGACCAGCGTCTTCGCGAGGAGACTGGAGTTCCCGTCAACGTGAGCCCCACAGCCCTCGAGAACGTCGTGAACGGCTGCGCCAAGGTGCTCGAGGCCAACGCGCTCTCCGGCGGCTTCGTCCAGAGCGCGGGGCTCTAAGGGGGCTCGCGCATGCCCGTCACCGCCAAGGGAGGCGGAGCTCGCAGGTCGGGCTCCGGCGCTGCGATGGGTGCCGGCTTCAGCCTCGTCATCATCCTGTGCGCGATATCGCTCGTGCTCTTCACGCTGAGCTGCCGCGAGATGGGCTCCGGTCCCATCTCCTCGGTGCGCGGCGCCTTCACCGTGGCCACCACGCCGGTGCGCTACCTCGGGGCCGTCGTCACCTCGCCCTTCCGCGGCCTCTCCAACATGGTGTCCAATCTTACGGCCGACTCAAAGACGCTCTCCGAGCTCCGCGAGGAGAACGAGCGTCTGGCCGCGCGCAATGCCGAGCTCGAGGAGGCGCAGGTCACGGCCAAGCGCCTCGAAGAGCTCCTGGGCCTGCAAACCACCTACGACCTGCAGTCCACCGCCGCGCGCATCATCTCCGGCGCCACGGATTCGTGGACGGCGACGGTGACCATCGACAAGGGAAGCGCCGCCGGGCTCGCCGTGGGCATGCCCGTGACGGATTCCAGCGGCGTCATCGGCCAGATCTCCGAGTGCGGCGCCACCTCCTCAGTGGTGCGCCTCATTACCGACGAGAACTCGAGCGTCTCCGCGATGGTGCAGTCGAGCCGCGCCCAGGGCATGCTCAAGGGCTCTGCCGACGGCTCGCTGAGCCTCACCCTCGTGCGCACCGACCAGGCCGTCGAAGCGGGCGACCTCGTGATCACGAGCGGCCTGGGCGGGGTCTATCCCAAGGGGCTCCCGCTCGGCACCGTCACCAACGTCGAGAAGCCGTCCGGGTCGCTCTACTACGTCGTCACGGTGCGCGCCTTCACGATGCCCGAGAACTACGAGGAGGTCCTCGTCATCACCTCGCTCACCGATTCTCAGCGCGCGACGGCAGAGGACGTCCGGGCCGCCGACGAGCAGGAGACGCTGGTCGTCCAGGACGACGCGGCGGCGGAGGGCGCAGACGACGCCAAGGACGAGACCGCCTCCGGGCAGGCCGAGACGGGGGAGGGGGAGACGACCGATGCAGGTTAACGACCTCAACCGCAACAGGCGCTTCATCGCGATCCTCTCGGCTGCCTGCGTGCTCCTCCAGCTCGCGCTCGCGCCCCACGTGGCCTTCGGCAACGGCCACCCGAACTTCTGCCTCGTGCTCACCGGCTGCGCGGCGCTTGCCCTCGGCGGACGCCGGGGCGTGATCTTCGGCTTCCTCACCGGCCTCTTCTTCGACCTCTGCACCACCGGCCCCGTGGGGCTCATGGCCTTCGAGCTCACGCTCGCGGGCTTCTTCCTCGGCTCGGAGATCCGCAATCGCATCAAGGACGACACGAGGGCCGCCATCCTCAACTTCCTCATCGCTGCCGCCATCGTCGAGCTCGTCTACAACTCGACGATGCTCGTGGTGGGGCAGGCCACCTCGCTCGTTGACGTCATCGTGATGAGGGCGCTTCCCTCCACGATCCTCGACGTCCTGATGTTCGTTCCCCTGGCGTTCATCCTCGCGCGCGGCCCGCAGGGGCCCTCGCTGGGCCATGGCAGCGCGCATCTCGGCGCAGGCGGCAAGGGCGGCACGATCACCTCCATCGGGAGGTAGCGTGGAGCTCTCGAACGTCATCCTCATCGCGGCGGGTATCGTCATCGCCGCACTGCTCATCGCAGTCATCGTGGTTATCCGCGGGGGCGCGAACCGCTTCCAGATAGACATCGGCGGCCAGACGCCGCGCGCCTCGGGCGGAAACGACATGTCCACCGACACCGGCTTCAAGAGCCGCCTTCTGGGCCTCGGCGCCTTCTCCACGGGCGTCATCGCAGTGCTCCTCGGCAAGCTCTGGAGCATGCAGCTCGTCTCGAGCGATGAGTATGCCCAGCGTGCGGAGCAAAACCGCACCCGTACCATCACGACCGCCGCCATGCGCGGGCGCATCCTCGACCGCAACGGCGAGGAGCTCGTCACCAATCGACCGAGCCTCACCGTCGTCGCCATCGCGACCGTCGCGGAGGACGACATCGAGGTGCAGATGCTCGCGAACCTCCTTGGCATGCCCAAGAAGGCCGTGCAGCGCAAGATCGTCGACGCCACCGAGGGCGCCCAGAGCGCCCATACGGTGGCCGTGGACGTGTCGCGTCGCGTCGTGGCCTACATCGGCGAGCACGCCGACCTCTTCGAGGGCGTGAGCGTGGAGGAGCGCTCGCAGCGCCACTACCCGAAGGGCGACCTGGCGGCGCATGTGCTCGGTTACACCGGCAGTCCCACCAAGGAACAGCTCGAGGCCGCGCAGGAGGCGAGCGGCGAGGAGGCTATCGCCTACGAGTCCGGCGACATCGTCGGCCAGGCGGGCATCGAGTACCAGTACGAGAGCGTCCTGCAGGGAATCCGCGGCGAGCAGAAGGTGTTCGTCGACGCCAACGGGCGCGTCACCGACTACTCGACCTCCGTCGCGGCTCAGAGCGGCTCGGACATCGTCCTCACCATCGACTCGAAGATCCAGAAGGCGGCCGAGGAGGGCCTCGCCCGCGCCATCGAGATCGCACGCTCCAACGGAAACAAGGAGTGCCGCTCGGGTGCCTGCATGGTGCTCGACGCTACGAATGGCGACGTCCTGGCCATGGCGAGCGCGCCGAAGTTCTCGCCGAGCGTCTTCGTCGGCGGCATCTCGAACGACGACTGGGAGGAGCTCTCCTCCGACGACTCCGGCTGGCCGCTCATGAACCGCTGCGTGGCCGGCCAGTTCATGGCGGCATCGACGATCAAGCCGCTCAGCGTCTACGCCGCGCTCGAGCACGGCATCGCTACCGCGGAGGATTCCTACCTCTGCTCCGGCTGGTGGACGGGCCTGGGCGAGGAGTATGGCAAGTACTGCTGGGAGCACAACGGCCATGGCTACATGAACCTCTCGACGGGCATCACCTACTCGTGCGACGTCGTCTTCTACGAGATCGGCAAGGGCTTCTACTATTCCGATGAGCCCGAGGGCCTGCAGGAGACCTTCCGCAAGTGGTGTCTGGGGGAGGCTACGGGAATCGACCTCCCCAGCGAGGCGACGGGCCGCGTGCCCGATGCCGAGTGGAAGTGGAACTACTTCACGAGCTATCCCGAGACCGAGCGCACCTGGCAGCCGGGCGACACGGCCAACATCGCCATCGGCCAAGGTGACGTGCTGGTGACGCCGCTGCAGATGTGCGCGGTGTACATGGGCATCGCCAACGACGGCATCATGTGGCGGCCCCATCTGCTCAAGTCGATCAACGCCCAGTCCGGCGACGGCTCGGTGATCGAGTACAAGAACGAGGTGATGGGGAGTCCCGAGGAGCTCGAGGCGTCCCGCAAGCTCGTGAAGGACGCGCTGCTCGGCGTCATCTATGAGGAGTCCTACGACATCACCTCGCACTTCACAAACCTGTCGGTCACCGTGGCCGGCAAGACCGGCTCGGGCGAGCGAACGGGCGAGGAGGCGACGGGCTGGTTCTGCGCGTATGCGCCAGCCGAAGATCCCAAGTACGTCGTCACCGCCGTCGTCGAGCAGGGCGGCTTTGGCGCTACCTGCGCCCTCTACGCAGTGCGTGATACGCTGGGCGCCATCTACGATGAGCCCGATACGGTATCGGTCGGCACGTCGGTGCTCAACTAGGGGAGGTGAGCGACGTGGATGCAGCAGATGCGAGCAGGAGGGCGGCAGGCCAGCTCTCGCGTGCGCTCGCCCTCTTCGGCGGCGATGCCGGCAAGCGCCCCGGGGCTGCCAAGGTGCGCCCCGGCGGAAGCATCGACATCCTCTCTAACCTCTACCTTCCCGCGCTCATCCCCGCGCTGCTCTTGGTGGGGTATGGGCTCATCATCATCTGGTCGGCCTCGCTCTCCATCGCCGAGGCGTCCTTCCTGCGTCAGGTCGCGGGCGTGGGCATCGGCGTCGTGGGCGCGTCGTTCATGTGGAACTTCGACTACCGCCTGCTCACGAACATGACGACGGCGCTGCTCGTGGCCGATGTCGTGCTCATGCTCCTGCCGAGCGTGCCGGGGCTGGGATACGAGGCCAAGGGCATGGTCGGCTGGATCCAGATCCCCCTCATCCACCTGCGCTTCCAGCCCTCCGAGCTCGCGAAGCTCATCACGATCTTCCTCATGGCGGCGCTTACGGCCCAGTACAACGGCAAGATAGAGACGCTCGTGGACTACGTGCGCCTTTGCGGCATGCTGATGGTGCCCTTCGTGCTCATCCTCACCCAGCCCGACCTGGGAACGGGACTCATCGTGCTCGTCACGGGCGCCACGATCATCATCTGCGGAGGGGCGCGACGAAGTTGGGTGCTTGCCACCATCTTCCTCATCGTGGTGGTCGCCGCGCTCGTCATCTTCTCGTCGCTTACGCCAGGGCTTCCCAACATCCTCAAGGAGTACCAGCTCAAGCGCCTCATCGTCTTCGTGGACCGCTCCGTCGACCCGGCGGGCGATGGCTACAACCTCCAGCAGGCCGAGATTGCCGTGGGATCGGGCGGCTTCTTCGGCAAGGGCATCGGCAATGCGACGCAGTCGGGCACGGGATTCTTGCCCGAGGCGCATACCGACTTCGTCTTCGCGCTGCTCTCCGAGGAGTTCGGCTTCCTCGGCGCCATCGTGCTGCTCGGGCTCTTCCTCTGGCTCATCCTCGCGACGTTGAGCCTCGCCCTCAAGTGCGAATCGGCCTTTGCCAAGCTGGTCTTGGTGGGCGTGGCCGCTATGTGGCTCTTCCAGGTGCTCGAGAACGTGGGCATGTGCATAGGGATGATGCCCATCACGGGCATCCCGCTGCCCTTCATCAGCTTCGGCGCCTCATCGATGGTGGTGCAGCTCACGGCCGTCGGCATCGTGCAATCGGTGTATCGCTTCCGCACCAAAGCCGCCTAGCCATATGACAACCGGGACTGTCCCCTCTGTCATGACAAGGGGGGCTGTCCCTTTTGTCATATCCGTGTTGGCCGAGGGGTAGAATGAGCTTGATTGAGGAAGGGGCAGGACGTGATCAATCTCAAGGACATTCCCATCAAGGAGCTCAAGAACGTGCTCGACTACGGCAAGAGCTCCTCCGAGGCGCGCAAGGAGCCTGTGGCCGTCGACATCGTCGTCGATGCCAACGCCCCCGCGCAGCTCATCGATGCCGTGAAGCGCGCGCTCGTCCCCGAGCAGCCCGAGGGCCGTGTGAGCGTCCAGGCCCTCGAGGGCTCGCAGGCCACGGCCCCTGCCCCCGATGTCGCTCTTGTCATCGCCGGCGGCAAGGTCTCCGAGGTTGCGCGCATCGCCAAGGCATACTCGACCCTCGGCGCGCCGGTCGCCATCCTCGCCGAGTCCAGCGTGGACGCGCCGCCCATGGGCGCGCTCAGCTCCGGCTCTGCCCCCATCTCGCTGATCATCGTCACCGACGAGGAGAACCTCCTCGATAAGCTCGGCCACTGGATCGTCGACTCCTCCTCTAAGGACCTCGCCTTTGCCGCGAACTTCCCCTTCGTTCGCCCGGCCAAGGTTGATGCCCTCATCGGCGCCTGCGCCGTCGAGAATGCGGCCGTTGGCGCGGTTGGCCTCATCCCGGGTGCCGACATGCCCATCATGACGGCCAACCAGGCAAAGCTCGCCCTCGACATCGCCGCGGTGTATGGCCACGACCTCGACAAGGCCCGCATCGCCGACCTCGCGGGAGTCGTCGGGGCGGGTCTCGGCTATCGCGCGGTGGCACGCCAGGCCCTCTCCTTCGTCCCGGTATTCGGCTGGGCCCTCAAGGCGGGCATGGGATATGCGGGCACCAAGGTGACGGGCGAGGCGCTGCGCAAGCGCTTCGAGCTCGAGGATTCGCTCACCTCCGGCGGGGCATGATGGGGCTGCCGCGCGAGGACAGGTTTGCCGAGATCGAGCCCCTGCTCCCGCTTGTCGAGAAGCCCGTGCGCTACCTCGACCACGAGTGGGGTGCCACGCTCGAGCAAGACGGTCCCTTCCACTGCTGCATGATCTATCCGGACACCTACGAGGTGGGCCAGCCCAGCCTCGGGGTGCAGATTCTCTATGCCCAGCTCAACGCCGCCGAGGGCATCTCGTGCGAGCGGGCGTTCCTTCCCTGGGTCGACATGTGCGACCTCATGCGCGAGCGGGGCGTCCCTCTGCTCGCGCTCGAGAGCGCCGCGCCCGTGGCGTCGTTCGACATGGTCGGCTTCTCGCTTGCGCACGAGCTTGCCGGCACGAACGTCCTCGAGGCGCTCGACCTGGCGGGCATCGCGCAACTGGCTTGCGACCGCGATGAGGATGACGCCATCATCGTCGCCGGCGGACCTGCTGCCTTCAACATCGAGCCCATCGCCGAGATCTTTGATGCCGTGCTGCTCGGAGACGGCGAGGAGTCGATCGTCGAGGTGGCCCAGGCCATCAGGGCGGGTCGCGAGGCCGGCCTTGCACGCGCCGAGATCGTGGCGTCGCTGGCCGAGGTGGCTGGCACCTACGTGCCCTCGCTCTACGAGCTTCGCTTCGATGATGAGGCCACGACCAGCGGCTATGCCGTCCCGTGTGAGGGCGCGGCCGTGCCCGAGGTCGTGTACAAGCGCGCGATCGCGAACCTCTCCGATACGGACGCCCTGGCGGCCCGCATCGTTCCCTTCATGCAGACGGTCCACGACAGGATCTCCGTCGAGGTCCTGCGCGGCTGCGCTCGCGGGTGCAGGTTCTGCCAGGCGGGCATCACGTACCGGCCCGTGCGCGAGCGCACGCCCGATGAGATTGTCGCGGCCTGCACCCAGGGCCTTCGCGCAAGCGGCTATGACGAGGTCTCGCTCACGTCGCTCTCCACCACCGACCATTCCCGCTGCGCCGAGATGCTTCATCGGCTCAATAACGCGCTCGAGGACACCGGAACGCGCGTCTCCATTCCCTCGCAGCGCCTCGACTCCTTCGGCGTCGAGATGGCCGCCGAGGTCGCAGGCGCCAAAAAGGGCGGGCTCACCTTCGCCCCGGAGGCGGGGAGCCAGCGCCTGCGCGACGTCATCAACAAGAACATCACCGAGGACGACCTCGAGCGCGCCGCCCGCAACGCCTTCGAGAACGGCTGGCGACGCATGAAGCTCTACTTCATGATGGGCCTGCCCACGGAAACAGACGACGACATCCGCGCCATCCCTGCGCTCGCGCAGCGCGTGCTCGACATCGGGCGCGATGTCGTCCCCAAGGGACAGCGCGGCGGCCTCTCGGTCTCGATATCCGTCGCCGTCTTCGTGCCCAAGCCGCACACGCCCTTCCAGTGGCAGGGGCAGCTCGGCCTCGACGAGGTGCGGAGGCGGCAGAAGCTCCTGCTCGACTCTACTCACGACCGCGCCATCCGCATCTCGTACTCCGATTCGGAGACGTCGCTTCTCGAGGCGGCGCTTTCCCGTGCGGGCCGTGAGGCGCTGCCGCTCGTGCTCGAGGCCTGGCGTCGCGGCGCCCGCTTCGATGCGTGGTCCGACCAGTTCCGCTTTGGCACCTGGCAGGAAGCGGCCGAGGCCGTGGGCATCGACCTCGAGGAGCTCGCCTGCCGCGAGCTGCCGCTCGAGGCGCGCCTTCCCTGGGACCACACTTCCCCGGGCGTTGACGTTGGATTCCTGCGACGCGAATGGCGCCGCGCCCTCGAGGGGAAGACCACCGTGGACTGCACCTTCGCCTCCTGCACCGGATGCGGCGTGTGCCCGACGCTCGGCGTCGAGAATGTGCTGGTGGGTGAGCGCTCATGACGACGGGACTCTTCAGGCTGCGCGTGCGCTATGGGAAGCACGACAGGCTGCGCTACCTGGGCCATCTCGAGCTCCTACGCACGATCGATCGCTCGGTGCGAAGGTCGGGTCTGCCCTTTGCCATCACGCAGGGCTACTCGCCCCACATGCGGATCCAGTTCTCTTCGGCCCTGCCCGTGGGGGCCGTGAGCGACAGCGAGTGGTACGACCTCTTCCTCACCGAGCTCGTGGCGCCCGACGTAGCCTTCGGGGCCCTGGCTGACGCCACGCCCGCCGATATCGCGCCCGTTGAGGCTGCATTCGTCGACCCCTCCATGCCTGCGCTCGAGGCATGGCTTGACCGCTTCGCTTGGAGGCTCGCAATCGAGCCCGTGGTGAGGGAGGACGAGCTCTCCGGCGCTCTCCAGCGCGTCATCGAGCGCGGCTCCATCGACTACATGCGCGGCCCCAAGCAGCGGACGGTCTCCATCTCGGACAAGCTCGTGTCCCATGAGCTGAGTGCGCACGACGACGGCTCGCTCGTGCTGGATGTCAACACGCGCGTTGGGGAGGGCGGCTCGCTGAGGCCCGGCGTGCTGCTCGACGCTGCGCTCAAGGAGGCGGGCAGGGTGGAAGGGCCGCTCTGCTACGCAGTCGAGAAGCTCGGCCAGTGGCACGAGGAAGACGACGGCACCCTCCTCGAGCCCCTGAGCTGACGAGTCGCGCCTGGCAACTTGTCAGGTGGTGGGTGATCCATGGGGTTATCGTGAAGCTGTATTTTCGTTGACTGCGCAGGTAGCAGATGCTAAAGTAATCAGCTGCTGCACTACTGATCAAGCAATGAAGGGCACTCACATGTACGCAATCGTTACCACCGGCGGAAAGCAGTACAAGGTCGCCAAGGGCGACGTCATCGAGGTCGAGAAGCTCGATGCCGAGGTCGGCTCGAAGGTGAAGCTCGACGTCCTCATGCTCAACGATGGCAAGGCCGTCGTCGCCGACGCTGCCGCGCTCGACGGCAAGCAGGTCACCGCCACCGTTCTCGAGCAGTTCAAGGGCGAGAAGCAGCTCGTCTTCAAGGTCAAGAAGCGCAAGCGCTATCACCGCCTCAAGGGCCACAGGCAGAACCTCACCAAGCTCGAGAT
>CACZNT010000204.1 GCA_902782635.1 uncultured Coriobacteriaceae bacterium | reverse complement strand
GTCGCCGAGCTTCTTGCCCATGCGCTTCTCGAGGTCCTTGCGGTACTCGTCGATCTCGTCGAGGACGCCCTCGGGCCAGACGTTGCCGGCGTTGGAGTAGTCGACGCAGGTCTGGCAGGTGATGGTGAAGCCGGAGGGAACGGGCAGGCCGATGTTGGCCATCTCGGCGAGGTTCGCGCCCTTGCCGCCCGTGATCCACTTGGCCTTGTCGACGGTGTCGCCGGCAACCTCGGTGACGTTGTTGCCGTTCTCGTCGAAGCCAAACTTGTAAACGTGCTTGGTCTCTGACATCTGGTCTCCTCAGCTATCCAGGCGCATTGCTGCGCTTCCTACCAAATGGGCCAAACTCCATATATTTTGATTCAGATTGCAGGCAAAGTAAACCGGCGAGCCCGCCGGACGCGCCAAATAATGTGACAGATGGGGACAGTCCCCAAATGTCATATTTACTTGCCCTCTTGCTCGCGCTGGAGGGCGCGAACGCGCTCGATGATCTCCGAGGCCGTCTCCTCCACCGCGCGGTTCTCGACGTTGATGACGACGCAGCCCAGCTCCTCCATGAGCTTCGTTGCCTCGGCGAGCTCGACGTCGATCTCGTCCGGGTCGGCATAGGAGCCGGCGAGCGCGAAGGCGGCATCGTCGGAGAGCCTGGTCTGGCGGATGTGTGCCAAAAGGTTTGACGACGACACGAGGCCGAAGATGCGCGACGGGTCGATCTGGCGCAGCTCGTCGGGGACCTTCGAGCCGATGGAGAGGTCGACGTTGGCCACCTTGTAGCCGAGGAAGGCGAGGTACATCGAGAGCGGCGTCTTGTTCGTGCGCGAGACGCCCATGAGTACGATGTCAGCATCGCCGAGATCCTGCGGGTTGTGGCCGTCGTCGTGGTCGACGAAGAACTGCATGGCCTTGACGCGACGGTTGTAGCGCTCGTCGCCCCCATGCTTGATGCCCGCCTTGCCCTTGGGCTTCTGGCCCGTGAGATTGGAGATGACGGCGATGGCCGGCCCGAGGACGTCGATGCTGGGAATGCCGCGACGGTTGAGCTCATCTCGCACGGCCTTGCGAAGGTCCTCGTCGACGATGGTGTGGAAGACTGCCGTCGGCACGTCAGACTCCTCGATGGCGTCGAAGTAGGCGCGCACCTCCTCGAGGTTCGAGATCTTTGCCAGGCGCGCGACGCGCACGGCTCCGATGTCAAACTGCTCGCTTGCCGCATGGATGACGCCGGCGGCGGTGTCGCCGGTGTGGTCGGCCAGGATGTGGACGACGGGCACGGACTGGTCGTTCGAGTGGGTCTTGACCTCGAAGTTTGCCTTCATGCGATGAGTCCTTTCGCGTCGAGCCTCTCAGGCCTTGCGGGCGAGCGCGCCGATGTCGGCCACGCCCTCGAACACCGAGCAGAAGCGGTTGAGCAGCCTGAGACGGTTGTTCCTCTTATCAGTGTCCTCGTCCATGACGAGGACCTCCTCGAAGAATCGGTCGATGGGCTCCCTGAGCCCTGCGAGGGCCTCGAGCGAGCCGGCGTAGTCGCCCGCGTCGAGCGCCGACGCAACCGCCTGCTCTCCCCTCTCGCAGGCGTCGAGCAGGCTGCGCTCGCTCTCCTCGAGAAGTGCGAGGTCGATGTCGCCGGACACGCCCGACTCGGCGAGATGCGATGCGCGCGCATAGGCGGTGGCGAGGTCGTCGAAGAGCTCGGGCTGCTGCGAGCGCGCATCCTCGAGCGCATGGGCGCGCATGAGGTACTCGACGGGCTCGATGATGCCCACGCTCGAGAGCGCCTGGATGGTGTCGGGCGAGATGCCCTCGTCGCGCGCGATGGCCTGGAGCCTGCCGGCGAAGAAGCCGCGCACGTCCGCCTCGATGGCATCGCGATCGAAGGAAAGTCCCTGCTCGGCATAGGAGTCGAGCGACGCGGAGATGAGCGAGGAGACGGAGACCTCGGGAAGCTCGCGCAGCATGGCGATGACGCCGATGGCCGAGCGACGCACGGCGAAGGGGTCAGCAGACCCAGTGGGCGGCTCGCCTGCCGCGAACATGCCGCAGATGGTGTCGACCTTGTCGGCCATGGCCACGGCCTTGCCCACGACGTCATCCGGCGTCACATCGCCTGCGAAGCGCGGGCGGTAGTGCTGCGCGATGGCGCGGGCAACCTGCTCGCTCTCTCCCTGGGCCTTGGCGTAGTAGCCGCCCATGACGCCCTGCTGGCTCGTGAACTCGATCACGGCCTGCGAGACGAGGTCGGCCTTGGCAAGATGCGCCGCGCGGGCGGCCACATCTGCAGTCGCGGCATCGGAGGCCTGCTCGGCGATGAGGCGCGCGAGCTTCTCCATGCGCTCCGACTTCTGGAGCACCGTCCCGAGGCTCTTCTGGAAGACGACGTCTGCCAGGCGCTCGCGGAAGGCGTCGAGGCCCACCTTGAGGTCCTCGTCGTAGAAGAACTTCGCGTCGTCCAGGCGCGGGCGCACGACGCGCTCGTTGCCCGAGCGAACCGTGTCGTTGACCTTGGGATCGGCATTCGAGACGATGACAAACTCGCGGGTGAGCGAGCCATCGGCGGCATATATCGGGAAGTAGCGCTGGTGCTTGAGCATGGCCTCGACGATGATCTCGTGGGGCACGGCGAGGAACTCCTCGTCGAAGGTACCCACCACGAGCGTGGGCCACTCGCAGAGGTTGACAACCTCGTCGAAAGTACCCTTGGGCGTGTC
This sequence comes from uncultured Coriobacteriaceae bacterium, assembly GCA_902782635.1. Taxonomy (GTDB): domain Bacteria; phylum Actinomycetota; class Coriobacteriia; order Coriobacteriales; family Atopobiaceae; genus CACZNT01. The sequence continues at coordinate 1,248 of CACZNT010000204.1, read as the reverse complement.
GACGCGGGCGCCTCCGCGCTCGGCCTCGATCTTCTCGATGCCCTCGCGGATGACCTGGGCGCGACGCTGCTCGCCGAGCACGTGCGCCTGCTCGAGGACCTCCTCGTAGCGGTCGGCAGACCCGAGCTCATGCTCGCCTGGCGAGAGCACGCGGTGCCCGCGTGTCGTCGGGGCGCTCGTCACGTCGGCATAGGACACCGAGACGGGCTCGTCACCCAGCAGCGCGCAGATCCAGCGGATGGGTCGCACGAAGGTGGCATGCTCGCTGCCCCAGCGCTGGCTGCGGTAGTTGGGCCACTCGAGCGAGCCGATCGTCTGCTCGGAGAGCGTGGCGAGGAGCTCGTGGGCGTCCTTCGAGGCGATGCTACGCTCGGCGAAGACGTACTCGCGTCCGTCGTCTCCCGGGCGCACGACAAGCTCGGATGCATCGATGCCGCACTTGCGGGCAAAGCCCTCGGCCGCCTTCGTGGGGGTGCCATCGTCGCCAAAGGCGACGTTCGCGGCAGGCCCGCGCAGCACCTCGTGGACCTCCTCGGTGCGCGTGGCGCAGTCCTCCACCATCACGGCAAGGCGCCGCGGGGTGGAGAGCGTCGAGATCTCGCCATGGGAGAGCCCCGCCTCATCCAAGCCCTTCGCGAAGAGCTTGGAGAGCTGGGCCTGGGCATTCATGAGAGGCGCCGAGGGCATCTCCTCGCAGCCGATCTCCAGGAGGAACCGCTTCGAATCAGCCATCTCAGGCCACCTCCTGTCCCTTGGCACCATCTCGCGAGGCGACCAGCTCCAAATAGGCCTCGCAGCAGGCCTTGGCAACGGCGCGCACGCGCAGGATGTAGTTCGCACGCTCGGTGGCCGAGATCGCGCCGCGCGAGTCGAGCAGGTTGAAGGCGTGGCTGCACTTCATCACGCAGTCGTAGGCGGGAAGCGGCAGCTTGGCCTCGAGGCAGGCATGGCACTCCGCCTCGTAGTCGTCGAACTTCTGGCGCATCATCTCGATGTTCGCCACCTCGAAGTTGTAGGCGGAGAACTCACGCTCGTTCTCGAGGAAGACGTCGCCGTAGGTCATCGGCGTGCCGTCGGGCAGGTAGCTCCAGATGAGGTCGTACACGGAGTCGACCCCCTGGATGTACATGGCGATGCGCTCGAGGCCGTAGGTGATCTCGACGGGGACGGGATCGACCTCGATGCCACCCACCTGCTGGAAGTAGGTGTACTGGGTGACCTCCATGCCGTCGAGCCAGACCTCCCAGC
>CACZNT010000203.1 GCA_902782635.1 uncultured Coriobacteriaceae bacterium | reverse complement strand
GCTTTGGGGACAGGCACCTAACTGTCATATGAGCGCGCGCTCATATGACAGTTAGGTGCCTGTCCCCAAAGCGTCTTACCCCACGCGCAAAAGGCGCTACTCGCGCTCCTCCTGCAGGGTCTGGATCGTCGACATGATGGCGGGGATGACCTGCTTCTTGCGGCTCACGATGCCGTCGAGCACGGCCTTGCCATCCTGGCACTCCACACCGAACGCGCGCGTCAGGATCTCGTCTGCCCCGGTGCCCCAGTACAGCATTTCGGTGCTCTGCGACTTCACGTCGGTGAACATGTAGAAGATGATGGGGATCTCGTTGGCCCTTGCCCCCGTCTCGAGGTACGGCCCCACCAGATCCTCTGCCGCGTGCCGGCTCTGCTCGGTCATGAAACTGCCCTGCCCCACGCCAAAATGCGCGTTGCCGCGGCTGAACACCTTGAAATCCGAGTTGAACACCTCGTCGGCGGTGCGGCCGGTGAGGTCTGCCCCCGCGTCGAACATCTCCTCGGAGAACTTCTCGACATCCTCCCCGCAGATCTCGGCGAGCGCGAGCGCGGTCTCCTTGTCCTTCGGGGTGCAGGTGGGGGAGCGGAAGCACAGCGTATCCGAGAGGATGGCGCTCATCATGAGGCCCGCGATGTTGGCGGGAATGTCCAGGCCCCGCTCCTGGAAGATCTCGTAGATGATCGTGCAGGTGCAGCCCACGGGCTCGTTGCGGAAGGCGACGGGTCCGCTGGTCTCGAGGGTGCCGATGCGGTGGTGGTCGATGATCTCCATGATCTCGGCCTGCTCGATGCCGTCGATGGTCTGCGACCGCTCGTTGTGGTCGACGAGGATCACGTGCTTCTTCTGGTAGTTGAGCATGTCGGGCGAGCTCACGAGGCCCGCGTAGCTGCCGTCCTCATTGGACACCGGGAAGAAGCGGTGCTGCGACTTCGCCATGATGCGGCGTGCCTCGTCAAGCGCGGTGTTGACGTTGAAGCGCAGGACCTTCTCGGCCGGCAACATCTTCGCGCGCACAGGAATGGACATGCAGATGAGGCGCGCGGCGGCGTAGGTGTCGTAGGGCGTGGTGAGGACGGTGCAGCCCCGGCGCTCGGCGGAGGCGAGGACCTTGTCCGAGACCTGCGCGCCGCCGCAGACGATGAGGCACGACACGTCGCTGTCCACCGCGAACTTCTGGTTCTCGTAGCGGTTGGTGACGAGCACGATGTCGCCGGGCTCCACCAGCTCCTCCATCATCTCGGGCGAGGTGCCGATGCGCACGCGCCCGCGGGTGATGGTGCCGTCCGGGTCGCCGGCGAGGATCTTGGCGTCGAGGGTCTCGAGCAGGTTGGAGCAATGCGTCTGCGCCTCGCCCAGCATGGCGTTGTCGAAGATGTCCATGTTGGCGTTGGCGATGTCCTTCACCGCGATGAGGCCGAGGATGCCGTCGTCCTCGTCGGTGATGCACAGGGTGGAGAGCTTGCCGTCGCGCATGATGTTCCAGGCGGCGAACAGGCTCGTCTCCGGGCTGATCCCGGGCTGGCGGTCGAACTCGATGTCCTTGATCTGCGGGGTGACCGTGGTGATGAGCGGCGGCTCGTCGAAGCCGAAGTGGCTCAGCACGAACGCGGTCTCGCGGTTGATGGCGCCCGCGCGCCTGGCGGCGTAGATGGGCTTGTCAACCTGGTTCTTGAGGTACGCATAGGCGATGGCAGCGCAGATGCTGTCGGTATCCGGGTGCTGGTGCCCTATGACGTTGACCTTGCGGATCTTCTCTGGCATGTGGTGCTCCCTCCAGAGTGCGGGCATTACAGGTGCATTGTGCCACGCATCTCGGTGAATGACTACCCCACTGGTCACATTTAACTTATTGTTCGGCGGACGCAAGGCGCGCCCCCTCGGCGAGACCCCCTTGCCGAGACGTCGGGCGCTCGACGGTCAACCAGCGCGCCTGCTACCATCTTCGGTGTGAGAACGCAGAAGGGAGATCGCATGGCGGAGTTCGTCTACCAGTTCTACAAGGCCCGCAAGGCGCATGGCGACAAGGTCATCCTCGACGACGTCACGGTGGGCGTCTACCCCGGGGCGAAGATCGGCGTCGTGGGCCCCAACGGCATGGGCAAGTCGACGCTTCTGCGCGTGATGGCCGGGCTCGAGGACATCTCCAACGGCGAGGCGCACCTCACGCCGGGGTACTCGGTGGGCATCCTCGAGCAGGAGCCGGCGCTCGACGAGGACAAGACGGTGCGCGAGAACATCGAGCAGGCCTTTGGCGACGTGATTGCCAAGGTGGAGCGCTTCAACGAGGTGAGCGCCCAGATGGCCGACCCGGATGCCGACTTCGACGCGCTCATGGCCGAGATGGGCAAGCTGCAGGACGAGATCGACGCGGCCAATGGCTGGGATCTCGACAGCCAGCTCTCGCAGGCGATGGACGCCCTGCAGTGCCCCGACCCGGATGCGCCGGTGTCGGTGCTCTCGGGTGGCGAGCGCAGGCGCGTGGCGCTGTGCCGTCTTTTGCTCGAGGCGCCCGACCTGCTGCTGCTCGACGAGCCGACGAACCACCTCGACGCCGAGAGCGTGCTGTGGCTCGAGCAGTTCCTGCATCGCTACGAGGGCGCGGTGATGGCCGTCACCCACGATCGCTACTTCCTCGACGACGTTGCCGAGTGGATTTGCGAGGTGGACCGCGGGCAGCTCTACCCGTATGAGGGCAATTACTCCACCTACCTCGAGAAGAAGGCGGCGCGCCTCGAGGCGCAGAGCCAGCAGGACGCCAAGCGCGCCAAGAAGCTCAAGGCCGAGCTTGCCTGGGTGCGAAGCGGCGCGAAGGCACGCCAGGCCAAGGGCAAGGCGCGTCTCGAGCGCTACGAGCAGATGGTGGCCGAGGCGGCCGCATCCAAGAAGCTCGACTTTTCCGAGATCCAGATTCCACCGGGGCCGCGCCTGGGCGCGAAGGTGCTCGTGGCCGAGCATCTCACCAAAGGCTATGGCGACCGCGTCCTCATCGACGACCTCTCCTTCATGCTGCCGCGCAACGGCATCGTGGGCGTCATCGGCCCCAACGGCGTCGGCAAGACGACGCTGTTCAAGTGCATCGTCGGCCTCGAGGAGGTGGACGGTGGAACGCTCGAGGTGGGCGAGTCGGTCAAGC
>CACZNT010000202.1 GCA_902782635.1 uncultured Coriobacteriaceae bacterium | reverse complement strand
TTCGACGTACTTCTCGGTGTTGGCCTTGGCGTCATCGAAGTCGTAGTCGATCGTGTTGTTGGGGTCGAGGCCGTACTCGGTCGCGACGGCGGGCTGCTTGGCGTTGTCGATGACCAGGAACTGGTAGGCATGTGCCTCGGCGGCGCGCTCAACGCACTCGGGCGACAGGGCGTACTCGATCCAGAGCTTGGCAGCCTCGGGGTGCTTGCAGCCCTTGAGGATGGCGGTGGCGCCGACCTCGAAGGAGGTGCCCGACTTGGGCAGGATCAGGTCGATGTTGTCGTAGCCGTTGTCCACGATCTGGGTGATGCCGTCGTGCAGGAAGCCGATGCCGATGGTGCACTCGCCGGTGCCGACGTTCTTGGACGGGCCGGAGCCGGACTTGGTGTACACGGCGATGTTCTTGTCGAGGTCGACGAGGTACTGGATGCCCTCGTCGTGGCCCTTCATCTGGATCATCGTGTTGATGACCAGCTTGGCCGTGCCGGCCGTGTTGTAGTTGGACAGCCAGATGAGGCCCTTGTACTTCTCGTCGAGCAGGTCGTCCCAGTCGGCCGGCTCGTCGAGCTTCAGGCGCTCGAGCTCCTCGCGGTTCGCGAAGAAGCCGAGGATGCCCTTGTAGATGCCATACCACTGGCCATCAGCGTCCTTGTACTGGTCGGAGATGAGGTGGCTGGCGTTGGTGGCGTCGTAGGCCTGCAGCAGACCCTTGGTGACGGCGACGTTGTAGGGGTCAGTGGTGCCGCCGAACCAGACGTCGGCGCTCGGGTTGCCCTTCTCCTCCTCGATCTTGGCCTCGACCTCGCCCGTGGACAGGCGCTGGAAGGTGGTGTTGATGCCGAAGAGCTCGACGAAGTGGTCGACGCAGGCCTTGACGTGATCCTCCTCGCAGGAGCCGTAGACGACGAGCTCGCCGTCTTCCTGCGCGGCGGCAACGACGTCGGCCGAGACGCCGATGACGTCGCCCGGGTTGTCGGCAGCGGCGTCGCCGGAGTCGGCGGACTCGCCGGAGTCGGCAGAGCCAGAGTCAGACGAGCCGGAGCCGCCGCCTGCACAACCGGCCAGCGCCAGGGCAGCAGCGCTGCCGAGAACGAAGTTCCTACGAGTAAGCTTGGTATCCATGTGTACTTCCTTTCGCCTGTCTCATGCGCCCTGGGCGCACACGCGAATCCTGCGCGCAAGCCTCTCTCACGCACATTTCGTGACTTATTCTCCCCCATAGCCGAAACGATTTCGAAAAAATTCGGTTAGCGGCATATACGCCAGGCTGGGGAATTGCCAGGAGCGTCACCGCGAGATAGCCCATCGTCCAAAAATGGCGAAGGGAGATGGGACCCATTTCCCGTAAGGTGCGGCTGGCGAGAACAGGGAGGCGGGCCCTCTTCCGCATCGGGCCCATCCGATGTGGAGGGGCGGGCTTTCGCCTTGGCTCAGAGGCCCTTGGGGCGAGGGGGCGCGCCGCTGGGCCGTGCGACAGGGGCAGACGTCGGCGCTGCGTAGGGCTGGGAACTCGACGGCATGGCCTCGCGCGAGGCCTGGGGAAAGTGGGCCGGCTGCACGGGCTGGGCCGGCTGCACGGGCTGGGCAGGCTGCAAGGGCTGGGCAGGCTGCACGGGCTGGGCAGGCTGCAGGGGCTGGGTCGTCTGCACGGGCTGGGCCTGCTGCAGGGGCTCGCCCTGCTGCATGGCCGGAGGCGCCATGTAGCCCGCCTCGTAGCTCGCGCCGGCGGGCGGCATCCCCGCCAGGGGCACGGCGCCGCCTGCGGCAAGCACCGGCTCGTCATGGATGAACTCCCCGAGGTTGGGCACGTCCGATTGCCGCAGCGCGCGGAAGCCCGAGATGAGAAGCGGCAGGTAGAGCACGCACATCACCACGTAGAGGACGATGGTCGCAGTTGCCTGCTCGGTGTCGGTGCTCACGTAGTCGGCCAGGGCGGTGTCGCCCAGGAGCACCATGCTAGGCAGGAGGAGCAGGAAATCGTCAAGCGCGTGCACGAGCGAGACGCCCACGATGTTGCCCGTCTTGACCACGGCTGCGGCGAGGCAGAAGCCGAAGATGCCCGTCTGGGCCACCTTGAGCGCGGCCTGCGCCACCTGCATGGAGTCCGAGCTGTCGAGCGAGTACCAGTCGATGTGCATGAGGCCGAACGCCACCGAGGATAGCAGCACGCAGATGACCACGCCCACGCGCCTCCCCCCGAATACGGCGAGCAGCCCCTCGAGGATGAGCCCGCGCAGCAGGATCTCCTCCAGAAAGCCCACGCCCAGGCAGAACACGAGCGTGTAGAACAGCATGGGGAGCCAGTTTTCGGCAATCTCCCCGCTCATCACTATGTCGAATATGGAGAGGGCCATGAGGCCGGCGCTTATCGCGAGCGTCCACCAGCTGATGCGGAACGTCTCGCCGATCTTCGCCCAGTCGGGCTTGAGCATGGCAGCCCCTCCGAGCACGACGAGCGCCACTGCGGCGGCCGCGGCGCCCACGACCTCGGCACCCACGTCGCCGCCGAAGGGCGCGAGCTCGAAGAGGTAGTAGCCGCCCACCTGGACGAACTGCACGATGAAGAAGCAGATCACCGCTGCGATCAGCTTCCAGAACCGGCGTAGTATCTGCTTGACCTTCTCCATGACGCTCCCGTTGGCACTCGCTTGGACGCTAGACATTATTCCACGCTTCGCCGCTCCGCAAGCACACTGCGCCATTTTTGCCCAAACGGCCTGCACACGTGCCCCACCTTATGACGCTACAATGGTGAGCCATGTTCGCGAGCTTGGAAAACATCACGCTTGCCATCGCGCCCGCCATTGCCGCCTGCGCGCTCGTCGGCGTCTATCTGACGCGCCTGCGCGAGGGGCGCGAGACGCGCCTGCCGGGCCTCCCCCGCTGGATGGCCACGCTGCATGCCGCGCCCGCCATCGCGCTGGTGCTTTTGCTCGTGCTCGTCGCCTGGGCGCTCATGGGCCGCGTCGAGGCGAACCTGCTTCACGTGGTTGCCTGCTCAATCGTGCTCTTCGTGGCGCCCACGCTCACCCACCTGCGGGACTCGATCTCGCTCGCCATTTCGCGCGCGAGCCTCGCCCAGCCCCTGCGCGCCGCTCGCGACGGCATCGCGCTCGCCATCGGGATCGTGTGCTCGTTCCTCGCCCTCGAGCTTCCCTGGAACGACAAGGTCGCCGAGCTCAGGCTCCTGCCGGCAGGTGTCGAGCTCGGGATAATCGCGCTCGTGATCGTCGGCCTCTACTTCCTGGGGCAGCGGCGCGGAACCCTCCCTGCCGTGGGCGCCGGGGCGCTCGCCTTCATCGGCATCGCGCAGTACTTCATCATGCGCTTCAAGAACACGGCCATCCTCCCGAGCGACCTGTATGCCCTGGGAACGGCCGCAGCGGTGGGCGGCGCCTACTCCTACCCCATCGCAAACTCGCTGCTGCGCGGCGTCGCGGCGGCCTGCATCGGCATGAGCTCGCTCGCCATGATCCGCCCGCTGCCCGAGCCCGAGCGGCCGGCCGCGCACATCCGCGTCGAGTCGCGCCATCAGCAGGCGCTCGACCTCAAGAGGCTGGCGAGCGGCGCCGCCGTCAACGTGTGGGTGGGGCTGGCCTGCATCGCGGGCATCGTCCTCGCCGTGACCCTCCCCAACTACCGCAGCGCCCTCGGAATCCGCACGAGCTACTGGGCGGCGCTCGACTCCTACCGCTCGCAGGGCTTCCTGCCCTCGTTCATATCATCTGCGCAGGAGCTCCCGCTCAAGGCCCCGCGCGGCTACAAGGAGGAGGAGGCGCAGCAGCTCCAGGCGGAGCTCGCGGCGCAGTGGGCGGCGGATGCCGAGCGCAAGGCGCGCTACGACGAGGCGCGTGCCCAGTTTGCCGACGAGCAGCCCTGCGTCATCGCCGTCATGAACGAGGCCTTCTCCGACCTCTCGTGCCTCGAGGGCCTTCGGGCCGACTACGAGGGGCCCGAGTACTTTTGCCGCGGCATGGACGATGCGCTGCTGCGCGGCCAGCTCGCGGTGGGCGTGCTCGGCGGGGGCACCTGCAACTCCGAGTTCGAGTTCCTCTGCGGCGTCTCCACCGCCTTCGTGGGCGCTGGCAAGTACCCCTACACCATGTACCGCCTCTCCGACGTCGACTCGCTCGCCCACACGCTGGCAGACCTCGGGTACGGCACCTGGGCCATGCACCCCAACTACGCCACCAACTGGAACCGCAGCGTCACCTACCGCTGGCTCGGCTTCGAGCACTTCCTCTCCATCGAGGACTTCGAGGGGGCCGAGGTCTTCCACAACGGCGTGAGCGACGCCGCCACCTACGATGCGGTGCTGCGCATCCTCGAGGAGAACGAGGGGCCGCAGTTCATCTTCGACGTCACCATGCAAAACCACAGCGCCTACGACATCGGCAACCTTCCCGAGGGGTCGCTCCCCAACCTCGCGCCCGCGGGCATCTACGACGAGCACCTGCTCACCGAGATCAACGAGTACATCGGCTGCATCGAGGAGTCCGACCGAGCGCTCGAGGAGTTTGTGACCAAGCTGTCCCAGCTCGACCGCAAGGTGGTGCTCGTCTTCTTCGGCGACCACCAGCCCAGCTTCTCGCTCGACCTCGCCAACGCATTCTGGCCCACCGAGCCCGACGTCGACCGCGTCCAGCGCATCTACCACAGCGACTACGTCATCTGGGCAAACTACGACGTGGCGGGCGCCGAGAAGGGCGTCGTCGACGATGCGAGCGCGGAGGCCCTCGCGGCCATGGTCGGCGAGCTCGTCGGGATGCCACTCTCGGAGTCGCAGCAAGCGCGTCTGGCGCTTCGCGACGACCTGCCCGCGCTCAACCTGTTGGGGATCCAGGACTCGAAGCGCGTCTGGCATGCCATCGAGTCCTCCGGCGCGCGAACGCTCAATCAGTCCGGCGTGGAGGTCGACCCCGTCGAGCAGGCCGCGCGCGACGCCTACGACAAGCTCTCCCGCATCGAGTACATGAACTTCGGCTCGCAGTTCTCCTAGGTCCCTGGCGTCCGTTGGCGAACGAGGTTAATAGCGTGTCGTCCTGAGCGGAGCGCCGAAGGCGCGGAGTCGAAGGACCTCGTGAATGAGTCAATACACTACGTCCCTATTGACTCATTTTCGGAGTTGCCGTCACCCACCCCGGCGTCACACATAGCGGCGGCCGGCGATGAGCGTCTGGTTGACGTAGGACGAGCCGAAGAGCACGCAGTGATGCAGGAGCGGCGCGAGCTGGTGGAGGGCGACGCGCTCGCGCCAGCCGTCGGCAAGCGCAGACACCTCCTCGTAGCCCGCGATCAGCTCACCCAGGTGCGGGTAGCCGAAGAGCTGCAGCATGGCCAGGTCGGTCTCGGCATGCCCGCCATGCGCCATGGGGTCGATGAGCGCACCTCCCGATGCGTTGCCTGCATCCGCGTCGGCAAGCAGGTTTCCCGCCCAGAGGTCGCCATGGATGCGCGCGCAGGCGCAAGGCCCGCGGTCATCCCCCGCGCAGGGAAGCCCCTCCGCGATGGCGCGCTCGACGAGCGCAGGCTGTTCCACGTCGAAGTCGCCGCGCTCGAGACGGGCCGCCACACGTTCGAGGACGGCAATGCCGCTCGCATCCATGATCGAGGAGTCTCGCAGGTAGGACAGGTAGTGGAGGATGCGCCAGCGCGCGAAGAAGGCTCCCCACGAGTTCGGGGCCTCATCGCGCGGAATCGTCGGCGTCTCGGAGTGCGCGATGACGTAGGCGCCCTGCCACCCCGGCGGCGGACACCCCAGCCACGGCGCTCCCGCCGCATGCGTATGGGCCAGCGCCCGCCCCATCGAGCGCGCTTGCTCGGATGAGGGACCGCACACCTCGATGCGCTCCTCGACGAGCTCCGCCGCATCCACACTCAGCACGCGCGCCGCGCGCAATCCCCCGGAGCCCTCAGCGCTGCTCAGCCAGCCGAGCGCCGCGCCCTCCCCCAGGAGACTTCCTGACGCCGCGCCATCGCGCTTGGTGAAGGTCTTTCCCATGCCTCCCCCGCATCTCGAAATAACCTGCCGTCACGCACATTGTCGCAGATAGATGTAGGAGACGAGGATATGGAAGATGAATCTTGTGATTGCATTCGCGAAGTCTCATTATGGGCATGTTGCATGACGTTTCGCGCGAGGGTCGCGCTGATAGTTCGGAGCCGCACGTTGACCTATGACCTTTGGGAAGATGTCCCCCAGGATGGGGGCGCTGAGACTACCCAGGAGCTCCTCGAGGCCCAGTTCTTCGAGGATGGCCAGGGCAGCGCTGCACCTTACCCCGCCGGCTCATACGGCACCCGCCGCGCCGACGCCCCGACCCCGCGCACGGCCCTCTGGATTGGCGTCGCCATCGCGCTCGCCCTCCTCGCCATCTACGCCTTCGGCGTGCACTTCTTCTCCGGACACTTCTTCCCGCAGACGAGCGTGAGCGGCATGGCCGCGGGAGGCTCGACGCCTGCCGACCTCGCGCGCCGCATCGACGCCGAGTGCGCCTCGTGGACGACGTCTGTCACCTCCGGCGATTTCAAGCTCGACCTCGCAGCGGGCGACATCTCGCTCGATGTCGATGACGAGGCCTACGCAAACGAGGCCTTCGCCCAGCAGCCCTCCGCCTTCGCCTGGCCGGCCGAGGTCTTCAAGGCGCACTCCTACGAAGTGAGCCCGCAGCGAAGCTACAGCTCCGAGCAGCTGGCCGAGCGCGTGCGCCAGGCCGTCGAGTCGTTCAACGAGGGCGCGACGGACGCCACTCCCCCGCAGGCCGCCTACGACAAGGACAAGCACGAGTTCGTGGTCACCGAGGGCGAGTATGGCACCAAGATCGTCCCCGAGCGGGCCATCGAGCAGGTCGAGGCGGGCGTGAGCGAGATGAGCGAGTCCATCGAGCTCACCCAGGATGCCCATGTCGCGCCCCCGGATGCCGCCGACCCCGACCTCCTGCACAATCTCGCCGCGACGGCGAACCAGCTCATCGGCCTCGAGATCCCCGTCACGCTCGACGGCGAGGAGCGCACCCGCATCGGGCGCGACGAGATCGGCTCCTGGATCCGCATCGACGAGACTTGGGGCGTCTACGTGAGCGAGGACGCCGTCCAGGAGTGGATCGTCAACACACTCGTGCCCCTGCTCGACTACAACGACAAGCAGTACGCCTGGCACGTCTATCAGGACCGCACACGCCCCATCATCATGAGCCGCATCGGCCAGGCGTCATCCGAGCCCGTCGAGGCCGTGATGTGGAGCGAGCTGCGCGTGCCCGACGAGACGCCCGGCGCGAGCGAGAAGGGCCGCCACATCGACATCAACCTGGACACCCAGTACGCCCGCATGTACGACGAGTCGGGCAAGGTGATCTGGGAGTCGTTCATCGTGAGCGGCCTCACGGACGGAAAGCACGAGACCCCCACCGGCGAGTACGCCATCAACGAGTACATGACCCGCGACATCGTCCTCGTCGGCCTCGACGAGGACCACGACGAGAAGCCCGACTACGAGACCCCCGTCAAGTACTGGATGCCCTTCATCAACTTCAACGTCGGCCTGCATGATGCCGACTGGCGCTACAAGTTTGGCGGTGACATCTACAAGTACGACGGCAGCCACGGCTGCGTCAACCTCCCGCCCGAGAAGGCGGAGGAGCTTTATGGCATAGTGCATGTGGGTGACAAGGTCATCGTCCACTACTAGAAAGCGGGGAAGCACATGCTGAGGGTAGGAATGCTCACGAGCGGTGGCGACTGCCAGGCGCTCAATGCCACCATGCGCGCCGTCGTGGTCACCTTGTTCAACCGGAGCAAGGAGCCCGTGGAGATCTACGGCTTCAACCACGGGTACAAGGGGCTCATCCGCGGCGACTTCCGCCTGCTCACGCCCGACGACTTCACGGCCATCCTCACCCGCGGCGGCACCATCCTCGGCACGAGCCGCGTGCCGTTCAAGGACCTCGACGTGCCCGACGAGGAGGGCCGCAACAAGGTCGAGTCGATGAAGCAGACCTACCACAAGCTCCAGCTCGACTGCCTCGTGGTGCTGGGTGGCAATGGCTCGACCAAGACGGCGAACCGCCTCTCGGAGGAGGGCCTCAACGTCATCGCGCTCCCCAAGACCATCGACA